>NZ_JBYTCE010000011.1:0-205629 GCF_058789975.1 Paenibacillus sp. FW104-T2
TCTCCGAGGAGATGACAGGCTCTTGCTAAATGATTCTATATAATAGCGATTAGAAGCTTGCTGCTACTTCAGCTGCCAATTTCAGGCCAGCATCCACGATCTCTTGGGAACGATCAGGTGAAGCATTGTGACCTTCAACGATAACGAGCTCAGGGTTTTGGATACCCCAGAAGTTCAGTACGTTTGTTACATATTTTACGGACATTTCAGCAGATGCCATTGGCTCAACGGAGTAAACGCCGCCACGTGCATTCAGCAATGCCACTTTTTTGTCGCCAACCAAACCTACAGGGCCTTCAGCTGTGTATTTGAACATTTTGCCAGCTTGGCTCAGGTAGGAAATGTAGTTTACCAGTGGAGCAGGAACAGTGAAGTTCCACAGTGGGAATGCAAATACTACTTTGTCAGCTGCCAGGAATTGATCTTGCAATTGTGCTGCGAGTGCAGCAGCTTGCTGCTCTTCAGCAGTTGCTTCGATACCGTTAGCTGCTTTATATCCACCTGTAATTACAGTGTTACCGTAGTAAGGGATATCTGTATTGTAGAGATCCAGCTCAGTGATGGTGTCACCTGGGTGGGATTCTTTGTATGCGCTCAAAAATGCATCGTACAATTTTACGCTGACTGCTTGATCCGCAGGACGGTCGTTTGCTTTTACAAATAGAATATTGGACATGTTCGTTCCCCCGTTAATTAAAATATATGAGTGTTTCTCCTGAAATCGCGTTGAGTACAACATATATAAAGAAAACAACAACTCATTAATACATATTATATATAAAAATGTTAGTGGATGCAATAACGTAATTACTTTGGGTTATGAACTCTTTTTATTTGTTCTTCAAAATTTCATATATTTACTTAGGAATCGCAGTTCTCACTTTCTTATGAAGAAAGCCGCTCTCGCTCTCTTAATCATTCTGCTAATTGCGAGCAGTGAATTCTGAGATAGCTTCACTGATCAGGTTCATGCCCAGCAGCAGCTCGTCGCGTCCAGGATGACTAAAATTCAATCGAATGTGACGGTAATCCTGGACACCCGTGGAGCAGAGAGAACCTGGCAGAAAGGACACACCTTTGGAAAGTGCCACTTTGAGCAATGCTCCGCTATCCAGCCCCTCGGGGAGTTGAACCCACAGGTACATGCCCCCTTTGGGGATGGTATATTGAACCCCTTTCCAGCCAGGCCTTTTGAGCAACTCAAGCATCAGCTTCAGTCTGATTTTGTACTCCCGGTTTAGCATGGAGAGATGGTCACTCCATTTAAATGGAGACTGGGCGAGCAGCTGGTATAATAACCGCTGATTCATTGGACTGGATTGCCCGTCTGCAATCCGTTTGACTGAAGCCATGGCTTGTATCAAGGCAGGATGTCCTGCTGCCCAGCCCGTGCGCAGTGCAGGTGCAACCGTTTTGCTGAACGAACCAATATACAGTACATGCCCGCCTTGATCAGCAGTATCGAGCGCAAATAACGAAGGAAACCTGCGATAGAAGTCTGCCGTCTCCAGACCGTCGAAGTGAAGCTCTCCATACGAGTCATCCTCAACAAGCAAAACCCCGTAACGAGAGCACAGATCAAGCACAGCCTCTCTCCGTTCCATGGACCATAGCACGCCCGTCGGATTCGAGAAGCTTGGCGCAGCAAAAAGCAGCTTCGGTCTAAGCTGCTGCATGTGGTGCTCCAATAGATCTGGCAATATGCCGTCTGAATCGCCAAGGACAGGCACAATTTTGGCCCCTTGCATTTCCAGAACTTCAAGACACCCCGGAGAAGTAGGGTGTTCTACCAATACGGAATCCCCTGGCTCCAGCAGCAGACGCATCACCAAATCAATTGCCTGCTGGGTTCCTGTGGTCAATAAAATCTGCTCTGGCACTGTACGTATGTCTTTTCGGATATTCCAGTCCGTGTCCAGCCACTCTCTCAGAGGTCTGTAGCCTGCTGGCTCACCATACTGAAGAGCAGATGGCCCAGAACTGAATACAGATACGGCCGCTTCTTCCAGCAGCTTGAACGGAAATAATTCCTCTGCAGGTAACTCTTCGGCCAGAGAAATGAAATAATCCCGGCCAGACATCTCACGAATATCCCGGAGTGGTGAAGACAACAGCCTGTTTGTACGGGAGGCGAAGAAATATTTCATCGGTCCGTTCCCCTTTCATCAATTCCGAACTGTGCTCGCAGTCCACAGCCACTTCAACCTATTCCTGCTGATCGCCGAATATGACGATGGGACCTGCCTCCTGATTCACATCCTGTACCTTTATAAATGAAGAATGGTTATCAGGATAGCGTCTTGGCCTGTCTCGCATATAAGGCATAGCGTTCAATAGCTTGTGCGCGACTGCTTACATCCAACTTCACATAGATTTTGCGCAGATAGTTATCAATGGAACGTCGGCTGACGTTAATCTCACTGGCTATTTTATCATAGGTTACGCCCTGAACAATTCTTTCCATGATAAAAGTTTCGGTTTCTGTCAGTTCCACCAGAAATTCTTCTCCCGGAGAGTCAGACGGCTGAGCCCATTCAGTGCTTGTAAGCCAGGAGATCGGAATGGATACGCAACCCTCCCGCAACCCGGAAATAAGGTGAATCAGCTGGCTAGGGGAAGCCTGTTTCGACAGCATGCCGCTTGCACCAAGACCCATAAGATGACGAAACAACTTCACATTGTCTTCATCTGTCAAAATAATAACATGACTATGCACGGATGCATTCTTCATCTGAGTTATATATGGATCTGCTTGCCCTTCAGGAAGCCGATAATCCATCAAAATGAGATCGGGTTGATGGATCTTCACCAATTCTAGTCCTTCTGTACCTGTTGAGGTCATTCCCCGTACAAGTAAATCCTGCTGCTCTTCCAAAATCAATTTGGTACCCAGCATGCTGGTGGGGTGGATATCTACGATGACCACCTGCCATACTTTTTTCATGATTGTTCCCCCTGGTTATGTATTGGACAAATACTTTTCTACTTTTTTTGCCTTGATTCTATCACCATACTTGCGACAGTCCACGTATAGAAGAAGCAAAGTCGAATAATGTCGAAATATGATGAATAAATGGATGAACAGCCATACAGCTGCTTTATTTCACCAAAACTGCATCATGACATTGCAATATATATGCCTCACTCATGCAAAATATAGTATAATTTTCCTGCATCTCTAGCTAAAAAGGTCGAAAATCCTGCCCAAAGTTCCTACTTATTGCATCTATAAGAAATTGTATCCTAGGACTTCCATCCGATGCAATCTCTTTTTATCCTATTACTTAAAGAATTTCATTTTTGCGTAATCAATAGTGGCATGTTAGAATGAGGATTGGTATTTTTTAAACTATTTATAACCAGGAGTGATGATATGAAACCTTCTGATCAACCTTCTGACATCCATCACACCCGGAGCGCCAAAGGCAAGGCCGGATCTTCAGTCAAGCTTTTTCTGGTCATGTGGATTGTTCTCATTGCACTGGGAGTTTTGGGAACCTACTACTATAGTAACCATCTTCAGAAGCAGATGCTTAGTCAGATTCAGGCCCATAATCAGCAGCAGATTGCCGCGCTAAAAGCAGACTACGAAAATCAGCTAACAACGATATCGAAGGAAGTAGCCGACCTGCAGGGACAAGTTCAATCCTTCAATGAGCTGCTGACGTTTACTAAGGATAATGCAAGCGACAAAACGGATAACAGCAATAAGTTGTACACCCAGCTGAGCGAAGTCAAAAAGCAACTGGAAACCCTCCAGAAAAAGATGGACCTGCTCAAATGATTACACCCGTAAAACAGGTTAATCGTTTTTTTATGCTTGCACTTGCTCCTTTTATTGGATTGATCATCTGTTTGCTGCTGCTTCGCCCCCCGCTTGAACCCGGGGATTTGATTCATTCCGGACTGTCAGAGGAAACGATTACTCCCCAGACCCAGGCTATACGCCAGGAGCTTACTGGGGCCAAGGAAGCTGCCGTTCAAACTTCTTCTTCTATTAAAAGAACGACAGAGCTGTATAATCGTACGACCAGTACGATGTCTACCATTGTACAATCCGCGTCGGTACAATCCGCACGTCCGGAAACGATATACAACCAGCGTATTTCGTCCAAGCTTGGCGTTCCCATTGAACGGGTAAACAGTGACCGGCTTACGATTGAACTCTATCGAGTAAATCCTGGCACGTACAAGGGTTACGCGATGAAAGTTAAACTGAAGGACCCTACAGCCATGAAAATGGCTATGAGCAGTGAACCAGGAAAAGCCGAGACAACCATGCAGGCCGTTAAGCGAAATGGTGCGATCGCCGGAATCAATGCAGGCGGATTCGCAGATAGCGGTGGCAAACGATACCCGCTCAGCACAACGGTCATGGACGGTAAATATGTGAACGGCTTCCAAGCCAGTTTCAAGGATCTGTTTTTTGTAGGACTTAACGATACGGGCAAACTGGTAGGCGGCAAATTTTTTGATAAAAACTCACTGGACCGCCTTAAACCACAGTTCGGCGCAACTTTTGTACCTGTCCTGCTTCAGAACGGCAAGAAAACAGCCATTCCTGCCAAGTGGAAGGTGTCGCCCAAGAGGGCTCCGCGTACCGTAATTGGCAATTACAAGGATGATCAGCTGCTTATTATCGTCGTGGATGGATATAACGAAAGCGGAAGCTCTGGTGCGACTCTTGAGGAGCTTCAGGGTCGATTATACAAACTGGGCGTAGTGGATGCCTACAATCTGGATGGCGGCGGCTCCTCCTCGCTAATCCTGAACAATCGGGTTGTGAACAATCCATCAGACGGCAATCTCAGACCTGTGCCTACTCACTTTTTATTTTACAAATGATCCTGTATAGGCATTCCTTTTCTTCCCTTATTGGTTATAATAGAAGAAAGTGCTAAATGTACAGGAGGTGGCAAGTGTATGTCGTTCTCATTGACATTCTGGATTATTGCAATTGTACTTGCATTGTTCATGACAGGCATTTTCACTGCAGCCTACAACAACGACAAAACCAAGGGCCTTTAATGGTCAAGCCTCTCCTTGTGAGAGGCTTTTTTATTGTGTTCCTATACCAAGAGACAAGGCTTAAAAGAATGCTGTAATTCTTCTAAGCCTTGTCTCTCGGGGTACAGCATCGACATCGTTGAAGCTATTGCTGATGATACATTTTATGGGCTCGTCCTCTCGCATCAAGAGTTAACCACCCGTTCATGGCGAATAGGCAATGGGATCTCTTGTGGAACCTGTCTGCAAACTGAACCGCCCTCCACCAATGTAACGTAGATTCGTTCATGATCTACCGGTTCTCCGGCAATAATTTTGATTAACTGCTCCGCTGCAAGGGAACCCCACTTCCTTTTGGAATAATCAATGGTGACCAGCCTTGGTTGAACATATTTGCTCAGTTCAATGTTGTCAAAACCGATTACATCAATATCCCGGCCAATCTGCAGCTCACTTTCGGCCAAGCGATTACACAGACCAATGGCCATCTCGTCATTGAGACAGAATACTGCAGCCGGTCTCGTATACTCTTGAATAATGAACTCAGCAGCCTGCTCTCCGCCACTTTTCTCAAAATCTCCCACAATCTCGATCCATTCCACATTTGCTTCCCGCTCGGTCACTTGTCTTACCGCTTTCATCCGCTGTGCCGAGTCAAATGAACCCTCCGGACCGGTTACGACATATATCTTCGTATGTCCTTGCTCAATCAGATGTTCCATAGCCAGTGTAGCTCCTGCCTTGTTATCCAGCAGTACCTGATTGATATTCGGATGATGAAGCTCCCGGTCAAGAACGACAATTTTATGTCCCCGATCGGCATATTGCAGCAGCTCCTCGCTGGCAAACGTATGATCGAGTATAACGGCTCCATCAATCATTCGCTCCGGAAGCATTCGGTGGGACTGCTTGCCACTGCAGACAATCAAGTCATAACCCTGAGCGTTGCAAACTGTTTTCATGCCACTAAGCAAATCCCCGTATACATCCCCGCTAAAGTCTGTCAGAAATACACCGAGAATTTTGGATTCCCTTTTCTTCAACGTTCGTGCGGCAGCGTTCGGAACATAGTTCAGCTCTTTGGCAATGGCCAAAATTTTGGAGCTGGTCTCATCTGTCACTTTATTGCTGCCATTCAGCGCATAAGACACGGTGGAGATCGAAACCCCCGCCTTTTTGGCGATATCCTTGATACTGACCACAATCTTCGCTCCCCTGTTATGTTCATCAGGCCCTCCGGGCTGGAGGACCTGACTTCTTGAATAGTTGGTAAACGGACTAACCCTTATCTGATGACACTCCGGTTACAGAATCTTCTTTCGATCGCTGTTACCCCAGAGGTCCTCTGCCATTTTTAGCTGTAAATCTCGATCACATTACCTTCGGCCAGACCTTGTTCAAGGGTTGTACGTGAAATACGCAGTCCCCCTTGACGATAAGGCTGCCGCAGTCTCGTCGAATCCAGTTCCTTGCCGTTCAACAGCACACGTTGTACCGGTTCTCCGCCAAGATGATAAACAAAGGTCACGTTCTTTCCGTTATATTGGAAATCAAAGTGCAGGCCATCCAGACTTGCCGGAAGGATGGGATCAATTACGAGATCCTCTTCCTCTTGACGAATGCCCAGTGCGTTCGAGATCAGTTGGTTCATGTAAATCCCTGGTCCGCTGGAATAGATTCTCCAGCCGCCTTTTACCTGGACATCACCGGTGCGAAGCTTATCGAACTGCTCCTGTGCATCGTAGCGGTTGTTAAATTTACCATCAGAACTGCTGAAGTAAGCATTGCTCTGGCGGAGATCCGCATTAGGCACGACTTGCTGAATACCCACAGGGTTGATGATGCCAAGGCCGTTCCATACTTCCTCGGGATTACCAAGTTTCGCCATGGCTTCAATGTAGCGAATATGTGCATGCACATATTGCAGACCAACTTCACGACCGAAGTTGGACGCCTGTTCTGCACGTTTGAAATGTGTGCTTACCCCTCCATCGTATTGGGCTGGACGGTTCATAAGCCGCACGCCGTCCGGGCAGAACAATTTTTCCTTAATCAAACGATAGTGGGACGCCGCCTGTTCGGGCTCCAGAAGCTCGGCAATCATGCTGCGTGTCATTGGCAACAGACGGTACTGAATGCCAGTCTCGCTGTCATCCGGATGCAGCATCCGCTTGGCTTGCTCTGGATCTTCCATATATACGAAACCAGGAATAACGTCGGTATCCAGCATATATTTGTTGAAGTCCTTTTTAACTCCTGCAGCCATGCTGCTTAATTCTGCCGCTAGTTCCAGCTTCACAGGCTCAAGTGCTCTGGATAGCTGACTCAGTGTTTGATACGTAAGGGCAACGGTCCAGCTGCTGACCATATACTGTTTCAGTTGGGCATTTGCAGGTTGAAGTGTATCATCCCAGTCTCCATCACCATACGAGGAAAGGAATGTATCGTGCAGGAAGTGGCTGCGGATATATTCGAGCTCTTTCTGCGCATGCTCCAGCACTGATGCTTTCTCTTCACTAAAATGGAAACCATGTTTAACGGTGTAAGGAACCTCTTCATCCAGAATGGAGTAATCCTTGGTCGCAATCAGGTAGTCACTCAGTACTTTAAGCGGCCATACAATGATGTCTCCATGGCTCTCTTCCTGCTGAATTTTGAAATAACGGTCAAACATGAACCATTGCGGCCAGTTGCCGTCATCCTCATACTGATGCGAATACACCATTTTCAAAATATCGCGGACCTGTTCATATTTCTGCGTAGCCATAAAGTATTCGACAGGCCCCTGACATACATCCCGTGTTCCCCAAGCTGCGCCGCCATATTGCTCCAAACCGTGCGGAACGGAGTAATGGACCAGCATATTATGGGTATACCACCATGCAAGCGCATTGACCTTGAACAACTCTTCTGCGTTTGGCTTCCCAGGACGCGACAGATGGAACCCGTTCATGACTTCCGCATAAAATGCACGATATGCATTAACTTCCTCCTCGAAGCTGCGTGTGGACAACACCACACTGTCTCCTTCAAGCAGGCCTTGAATGGTCATTGTCCATTCAGCCGTACTCCCCAGCTGCAAGGTGAAAATAGATCCGTCACCCGAATTTACACCACTCGCCAGTCGGGTCTCGTCGCCTACTTTCATTCCCGCTCCGCTCACCGACATGCGATATTCCAGATTCGGGTATTCCTTGGCGCTGAGGCTGTCCGTATTCGCCTTAATGCGAAGTTCACCGTTCTGTTCGGTGACACGGGCAGGCAATTCGTATTCATTCACATTCATGGTGATCTGATTAGTGATCAGGTAGCGATAAGCGATTCCTTTTTCCGATTTCACATGCAAACGTATTTCAGGAGTATCCAGTGTTGTATAGTTCGTGACAATCAGCGTGTCCTGATCCGTTTTGTAATACCAACGCACATAGTTGAAGCCCATCTCGAAGAGAGACGGCATGGTGAGCAGATGGAAGACTCCGCCCATTTCCACGTAGATCCGCTGACCGGAGGATTTCGCGATATTCAGCGCACTGCGGGCATTGCTCATCATTTTGTTAAAGTTCGTATTGCCCACAACGATGTGTGAGTTAAAAATACCGTACATATAGGAAGTCGTCGTAATCACATTCTCGCCCAGTTTCACATTGTTTCCACTCATCAGAATATGACCGTGCGGACGCTCCACGCGCATTTCCTTTTCCTTGAGGACGATATGCTCATAAGTGTCTGTGAAAAAAGCCAACAGTTCGCCATCGGCACGTTCTTCCTGTTGTCTGGTTGAAGCCGGGAAAAGAGCATTCACTTCGTCATAAGACATAGCCAAAGTACGAAGCGGCTCACCCAGAGTCGGGTTCAGGGAGACTTTAGGCAAAGCGTTGGCAGAGCTAGCTGCAACAGCTGCGTTCCCTGTGCTTTTCGCTTCATATTCGTTCCAGGCCTGTTCCACAACATCCTTATATTCCAGTTCCTTAATGGCTGCCGCATGATTCGCCTGGAACAGGCCGTAGAATACAAAGCGGGCTTCGCCATTCAAAACCACGGTTTCTGACTGAAGGGCTGTATATGCAAATTCATATTGATATACTTCATTCGCCAGCGACGGTTTAAGCAGGCTTTCAGGAATGTTCGTTTCCTTGTAGCTCAAGCCAAAGAATTGGAATCCATCGGTTGAATACCCCGTAGCACGAGTTAGAGATCCCTGCTGCACATAAGGAAATACCCCGCCCTGGGGTTGATTTTGCCTGGATGCTACGACATAACCCCATTTGTCATCCTCGAAGACTGTATGATCGATATATTGCGAAAGATAGGCTTCATTGCTTCGTACCGCTCCGGGGTCAGCTATGCCAATGTCTTGGCCGTAGATGACATCCACTTTTTCCCCGTGGCCGTTAACCTTCACATCCCAGAACCAGACTCCCCGAGCTGTCGGTGCAAAAACAACCTGATAAGTCACACCTTCCGCATTTCCCGCCCACACCAAGCGGTCTCCGTCTTGATGAGTCTGGCTCTCGGAATGGATGCCGAGCATGGGAACATAACGAATACTGGATTCGTCATGAAAACGCAAATAGAGATTATTCATGGCCCCGTCCACCGGGCTTGTCATTAATTGATTGATCATGGCCTGTCCACTTACAGCCTGGAACAGATCACCGCTCTCCCAGAATGTGAAGTTCAGCTCGCCGGCTTGAATGTTGATTTGCGATCTAGTCATCGTATTCATGTATCTATTCATATCCTCCTATCCTGCCTTCTTCCCCTGCCAAGCAGCCTTGAAGAAGGCAGTGCAGCTTCACTGCATTTTTATGCTAAAATCCAATCACTCACTTGCGGTAACTTGCATTCATTACACCAACTTGAATGTGCTTTCCAGGGTATCGCGGCTGTTAGGGCCGACAAAAATCTGGAATTTGCCTTTGTCACTGCGGTAAGTCAGATCGGAATGATGATAGCGAAGTTTTTCCTCACTTAACGAAAATGTAGCCGTACCGCTCTCGCCTGGCTCGAGTGCAAGCTTCGTATACCCCTTCAGCTCACGCATCGGTCGTACGACCTCACCGGTTACGTCACGCACATAGAGTTGAACTGTCTCCACACCTGCGCGCTGTCCGGTATTCGTTACACGAACCTGGATGCTGATCGTTTGATCGGCAGTCATCTCCTGGCTAGAGACTTCCAAATCACCGTATTCAAACGTGGTGTATGACAAGCCATAACCAAACGGAAGGAGTGGATCGTTCGGGCTATCTATATACTTTGAAACATAACGTTCTTCCGTTTTCTCCGGGTTCAGAGGGCGTCCTGTGTTGAAATGGTTATAATACACCGGGATCTGACCGACGGACTGCGGGAACGACATCGTCAAACGTGCAGATGGATTCACTACGCCTGTGAGAACATCAGCAATGGCTGCTCCGCCTTCACTGCCCGGGAACCACGCTTCAAGTACGGCATCCGATTCTTCAAACACACCATGCAGATCCAAAGGACGACCATTAAAAATCACGCTAACTATCGGTTTGCCTGTCGCCTTCAACTGTTTGATGAGTTCAAGCTGAGCTGCTGGCAGACGAATATCGGTACGCGAACCACCTTCACCGCTCATTTCCGAATCTTCACCCAGAGCCAGAACGATAAGGTCAGCCTTATTCGCCGTTTCCATGGCTTCAGTGATTTGTTCCGAGGTGATCGTGTGAACGCCACTTCCTTGGGCCATGTGAACCTGTCCATGCTGCAGACGCTCCTGCAGTGCCGTTCCCAGCTTGACAGCATCCGCCTTCACGCCTTCACAAGACCACCAGCCGAGAATGTCTTCACTCTGGGCAAAAGGCCCAATCAATGCGACATTCGCTTCCGGCTGAAGCGGAAGTACGCTGTTATCATTTTTCAGCAAAACAGCCGATTTGGTTGCCAGCTCGTAGGAAACCTGACGATGTTCCTTCGAGAATACAATCTCGCGCTCGCGTTCCGGGTCAGCGGCACGAAGTGGATTGTCGAACAATCCCAGTTTTTCTTTTAGCTGCAGAATACGGAATACAGCTTCATCGATAAGCTTCTCTTCCACTTCACCGCTCTGGATCAGCTCAGGCAGATGATTAACATAACAAGGGGTCATCATCTCGATATCCACGCCTGCGCGAATGGCACGGTATGCCGCTTCGCGATCATCTTCAGCTGCACCATGTGCAATCATCTCGCGGATGGAAGCCCAATCCGAAATCAATACACCATCGAAGCCCCACTCATCACGTAAAATGTCACGCATCAACTTTTCATTGCCGCTCGCTGGGATGCCATCTACTGTATTGAACGAAGCCATCACCATTTCGACGCCTGCATCCAGAGCAGCTTTGTATGCTGGCAAATAATACTCACGCAGATTGCGCTCGGACATATCTACGGTGTTATAGTCACGTCCGCCTTCAGCAGCACCATACGCTGCAAAGTGTTTGACGCAAGCAGCGAGACGATCTGGCTCATCTTTCAAATTGTCTCCCTGATACCCACGTACAAAAGCCGCTGAGAACAGGCTGTTGAGGTACGGATCTTCGCCTGTCGTCTCCATCACGCGGCCCCAGCGCGGGTCACGAACCAGATCCACCATTGGAGAAAATGTCACATGCAAACCGGATACTGCGGATTCGCGTGCAGCAATCTCTGCACTTTTCTCAGCCAAGTCCGTATCCCATGAACACCCAATCGCCAGTGGAATCGGGAAAATCGTTTTAAAACCATGCACGACATCCGCCATAAACAACAGTGGAATACCGAGACGGCTTTTTTTCAAATAGGCTTGCTGTACATCAATAATGGCCTGTGCGCCTGACAAGCCCAGGATAGAGCCACTGGCAACGACAGATTGCTCTGTAATCCCCATTTCTTCCATCGGTCCAGTAATCTGGCCTTGGGCATCCGTCCCTTCGTAAAAATTGGCGGTCAATTGAAGAAGCTGAGCTGTTTTTTCCTCCAGCGTCATCTGTTTGACCAGGTCAAGCAACTGCTCATTATTCATATCTGTTATCCTCCACTGCATGTTGTTGAAATAAAGAACCCGGCTGCGTTCGGGGAGAGACCGCGCACCGGGTTCAGAATGGTGGGCTGACAGAATCGTCCTGTCATGTCCCATCTTGTTAACTACTGAATGATTACTTGAATTCGCTGTTCAGTTCATCCAGGTAAGGTTGAACCAGGGACATCTTGCTGTTCACCCATTCTTTCCAGTTAGCTTCCAGATCTCCACTTTTGAGGATCAGGTTGGCATATTCGTTCTGGTAATCGAATGAAGCTTGACTCTTAGCTTTGGAATCGTACAGGTTGACATCCCAGTCGTATGTTGCGAGCGATTGACCTTCTGTACCGAGTTTTGCTTTTTCCTCGAACAGTTTTACGGCTCTATCACGGTAATCCTTTTTAATAGCAGGGTTTACAACACTGAAGTCGTCACCCAGGAGATACAGACCTTCGAAGCGTGCTGGGTATTTGTCTTCCAGAACTGTTCCTTCTGGCAACAAGCTAACCAGTTCGTTGTTCTCATCATATTTCCAGTCCGTTCCTTCGAAGCCCATGTTAATAAGCAGCTGTCCTTCTTTTGTCGCGGAGTAGTCGATCAGATCCATAATTCGTTCAAATTTCTCATCACTGATCTCAGGGTTGAAAATCAGCGCGGACCAGAAGTTTGCTTGCTCCAAGTTGCGATATTTCCCGTCATCTCCAAGAACGATTGCAGTGTGTACCAGCTCATCACTATCTACACCCAGGTTCTTTCTCATATCGGTGTCCAAACCTTGTCTGTATGAAGCCAATCCACCCAGACTTGTAACTGCAGCAGTACCTGTTACTTTAAAGTTGTTTTGACCTTCATTGTTTTTCCATGTGTAGAACTCTGGATTGAGCAGTCCATCCTTATAGGCTTTTTGCATCAATTTCAGTCCTGTCAGCGTCTCAGGATCGGCTGGTCCCCAGTGGAACTGACCATCTTCACCTTTATAGAACGGAGCATCCGTCATGGCATGCACACTGTTCGGCATAATCATGTTTGTCATAGCGTCTGCAGCATTGTAGGACAGAGGTACAAGTTTGCTGCCTACTTTGCCTGGATCTTTTTCTTTCACAAGCGCAGCATATTCATTAATTTCAGATGTTGTATATGCATCTTTCAACTCGAAACCAACCGCTTCAGCCCAGTCCTTACGGAGAGCAATAACCCCGATTTGGTTTGTAAGTGGATCAGCAGGTTTGTTCTCATAATAAATTGGTCTAGGCAAGAGATACGTTCCGCCAGTCAGTTCTTCCAATTTATCTCCGAGTCCTGTCAAGTTGTAAGCTGCTGCCACGTTCGGCCAGCGTTCCTTCCAGTCATTCGGGAATTTGTAGAAGAGTCCTTGATCAATATTGTTCAAGGCATCACCGTGAACATAGTTCCATACGGATACATCCGGCAAATCTCCTGAGTTGATCCACAGGCGAAGTTTCTCGCCCCATGAATCCCAGTCAATATAGTTGTAGTCCCAAGTTACATTGAACTTGTCTGTCCAGAATTTATGGAACTCATTATCCATGTTCCCGTTTTTTACTTCCGTAAGGTTAGCTACAGAGATGGTCAGGTTATCTGTATAATTTCCCTCTGCATCCTTCTCGTTGCTACCTTCCGAACTACTACTGGAACAAGCTGTCACCACCAACATCAACATACAGAGCGTGATGGCAAAAATGGATCTAACAGACAACTTTTTGTTCGTCTTCATGCTTTTACCCCCATGTTTTTTAGTAGAATTTTAAGTCAAAATCCTATACGTATAATCAGGTCTTGATAGCCCCTGTTAATACCCCTTTGGCAAAGTGCTTTTGCAGCATTGGGAAGAAACACATAATTGGCACCATAGTGACAAATACCGCAGCCATTTTCATCCCCATTGAGAAATTGCTGACTTGCGTTGCATCCACGCTGGAAGCATTGGAGGCATTGGTTTGTGATGTAGATATAATCGTCCTAAGTACATTTTGCAGTGGTAACTGATCTGCCTTTCGCAGGAAGATCATCGCATCGTACCAGCTGTTCCAATATGCCACACCGTAGAACAGTGTGATGGTAGCAATGATTGGTGTGGCCAGCGGAAGAACGACGTTGAACAGGATTCTCCACTCCCCTGCACCATCCAGTCGCGCAGATTCCATTAGCGATTCCGGCAAAGTGTAGAAGTAGTTCATCATCAGGATCATGTTAAATGCACTGAAGCTTCCCGCCAGAATAACGGACCATAGCGATCCCGTCAGATGAAGTGATTTCATGATCAGGTAGAGTGGTACGATACCACCATTGAAGATCATGGTGAACAGCACTAGGAAAAAGATAAATTTCTTAAATGGAAAGTTGCTGCGACTTAGTCCATACGCCATGCTTGTTGTCAGGAACATACTGAGAGGCAAGCCAATCACCAGCAGGATCAGTGTATTTTTATACCCCGAAAGGATAGTCCCGTCCGCAAACAGTGCTTTATAGGAATCCAAAGTGAACTCTTTAGGAAACATCAATAATGGATTGTCGGCATATTCTTTTTGTGTTGCAAACGAGATCATGATGACATTCCAGAACGGAATCAGAATCATCAGGGCAAGCACAAGTAAGATGGCGAAGATAACGTAATCCAGAAGCGTCATTCGTTCTGTACCAATCTTCGACTTTTTGTTAGCTTTCTTGCTCATTTCATTTTTCCTCCTTTCTTATCGGAACAATCCATCTCCGCCAAGCAGCTTCGCAAATCTGTCAGCAAGAAGCAGCAAGATCATATTCACAAGGGAACGGAACAAGCTGACCGCTGTCGAGAACGAGAAGTCGGTTGATGATTGGAACGTAATCCGATAAATATATACATCGAGTACTTCCGATACATTTTTGGTTGCGGCATTTGCCAAGTTGAAGATCTGATCGAAACCGGATGACATCAATCCACCGACAGACAGGATAAACATAACGGTGATGGTCGGCAGGATGTTCGGCAGCGTAATCCGGAACATTTGCTGCAACCGTGAAGCTCCGTCGATCTGTGCAGATTCGTATTGATCCTGATCGATACCCGAGATCGCAGCGAGGAAGATGATGGCACTCCATCCGCTTGATTTCCAGATATCTGTTAATAGAAGCATCGGTACAAAGTTGGATTCGGAACCCAGGAAGTTAATCGTTGGCAATCCAAGCAATGCTAGCGTGCTATTCACCAATCCGTCATACGCCAATACGTTGATGACAACCCCGGATACGATAATCCATGAAAGGAAGTGAGGGAACGTAAGAATCGTTTGGAACCACTTTTTCCCTCTGCGCATACGCAGTTCGTTCAGTAACAGAGCCAATATAATCGGGAATGGGAATTGGATAATCAGCTTCAAAATGTTGATATACAATGTCCGCCATACCGCGTCGATAAACGTTGGATCCCGGAAAACGTATTTGAAGTTCTCAAATCCGCTCCATGGGCTTCCCCAGATTCCCAGGTTCGCTTTGTAATCCTTAAATGCCAGAGACAGACCGCCCATTGGCATATAAGCAAACAGGATGAGCCAGACAAGCCCCGGAATTAGCAGGGTGTACGTCATTCTGTGCTTCCAGATTTCACTCCAGAGCGAATTCCCTTTCAAGTTTCCCTTCAGCTTTTTGCTAGGTCCTTCGGCTGCAGGTTTCAATTTGCATCTCCTCACTCTACTTTGGTCTTGTCGTTATACAGAAAATCAAACATGGTTCTCAGGTGATGCTCCCAAAATCTCCATTCATGAGCTCCCGGAGATTCTACGTACCGGAAATGATACGCAGTTCCCTGCATGTACTCGGCAAATCTGCGGTTCATTTCAATAAATGGATCACTTTCACCGCAGCAGCTAAGCACATCCGGTAAAGGCCTGCCCTCTTGCAGCAATTTGTCTGACAGTGCGTAGATGTCCTGGTCGGGCTTTACCTGTAACCGTTCTCCAAAAACCGCTTTCATTTCCTTGATCATACCGGGTGGCATATTGGGATCATGAAGCCTTGTCTGAATGTCGGTTACTCCGGATAAAGAAACCACCTTGCGATAACGTTCGGGATAAGTCAGTGCACATTTCAGAGCACCATATCCACCCATGGACAATCCCGCAATGTAAGTCTTCTCGGGATCCGTGTTCAGGTTGAGCTGACGTCTGCAAAACTCAGGCAACTCCTGAGTAATGTAATGGAAGTAATTCAGGCCGTATTCCATATCAGTGTAGTAGCTTCGGTTTGCCTCTGGCATAATGATGGTACAGCCATATTGTGCAGCGTACATTTCAATTGTAGTCAATCGTTGCCATGTACTCGCATTATCGCCTGCCCCATGCAGCAGATATAGCGTACCGCCTGAAGTCTCTCCGGAGTCACTGGACACTACATGTATGCTTGTGTTCATGCATAATGTAGGCGATCCGGTTTCGATCGTAATGTGTGCCATATGCAACCCCTTTCATCATCAGCTGTTGCCTGTACTCTCTCTACTCTCGCTTTTCTGCTACGACTTTTTGCCGTTCCCCCATTACCCTACTAGTTATCGAAACGATTTTCTCGAATCGTTTCAAAACATAGCTAACGTTGATTCACATGGACTTAAAAACAGCACTTTTTACTTGGAAGCGATTTCTTCGAATCGTTTCGAATAAATCATAATCCCGATGAGTAAATCCTGTCAATAACCTTTTTACAAATTTCGCGTTATTTTCTCAAAAAACTTCTTTTTCAAGTGTAAATTTGCGTCAAAAGGCACTTTATTTGTGAAAATTCACCCTTTTGGTAACCGTTTGCACATCTTTCATTGACATCCCCTTCGGATTGTACTAACATATTTTCTGATTTTGGTTCCAGATTACGGAAACGTTTCACCAGCCCTAAAATGTCGTCTTTCTTAATGAAAGGATGTTATTATGTCCAGCATTGTTAATCGCTTTGTTCAACATATTGAGGCTCAGCAATTAAACGTACTGTCGGTTCGTGTGCTGCAGCATGGAGAAACACGTGGAATGTGGGATCGGACTGAGGATAAGCAGCGCTTACAGCATTCGATCAGTAAATCGTTTACCTGTATGGCTGTAGGATTGGCACTCGAAGAAGGCATATTCACACTCGAATCCAAACTGGGAGAATACTTCACATGGCCAACACCTGCTCCGAACCTAACAGCATTCTCTCCTGCGGATCTCACACTGTATGATCTGCTGCGGATGTCTTCAGGGCATGATGTGCCTGTGCTCTGGGCGGAGGAACGGGCCACACTTGCGGAGAAAGATTGGGCTAAATATTACATGTCACTTCCAATTGACAGAGTCCCTGGTGAAGCATTTACATACAGCAGTGCCGATACTTTTATGATCTCGGCCATGTTTCAGGCAGCCTCGGGCCAGACCGTAAAAGATTATCTGATTCCCAGACTGTTTGAACCGCTGGAGATTTACAACGTCGAATGGGAAACGTCTCCACTGGGCATTACATTAGGCTGTGCGGGCTTGCAGCTTACGAATGAGGAATTAGGCAGGTTCGGACAGTTCTTGCTTCAGAAGGGCAATTGGAACGGCAGTCAGCTGGTTCCTGCGGAATGGATAGACCAAGCAACAACTCGCCAGATAACGACGCCGGGTGAAGGCGATTGGGGACAAGGATACGGCTATCAATTTTGGTTATGTTCTCACAATGCATACCGTGCTGATGGCGCTTATGGTCAACTATGCGTGGTCCTGCCCGAACTGGACGCTGTGGTTGCCGTTAATAGTGACGAATTGAACATGCAGGCCATTTTGAACCTGATCTGGTCCGATATCCTTCCCCATCTTGAAAGTGAACATTAAGCTACTCAATAGGATTATAAATTATTGTATTTTTTCAAAACATATTGAAAAAACAAAAGAAGTATCATGCCTTTATCGGTCATGATACTTCTTTATTTTACCCGTGCTGTGGAAGCTGGGTCATTTCATCTAGACATTGTGCGCATATGTAACGCTCTTTGAACTCATTGACTTCTTCCATTGATCCGCAGAAAATACATTTTGGACGGTATCTCTCCAGAATGATATGGTCCCCTTGTACTAAGATCTCTACAGGATCTCCCTCATTCATTTGATACCTTTTACGCAAAGATTTAGGCAATACGATCCTACCCAATTGGTCAACTTTGCGAACTACTCCAGCTGGCTTCATAGCTACGGCACACCTCTCCTATCTTACTCTAAATTTCTAGGTACAATTGTACTATGTTTAAAGATTCGCCAAGATTTTGTCGAATCCTGCTGGAAATAAACATTTTTTGTCCTTTTTTTTGAAAAATGTTTTTTTAGCGAATTCTAACAAGCACTTGAAGGCGAATATGGATCAATCCATGCCCGGAAAATTCAATTGTCGCAATGCTTCATATACGATAATTGCCGCCGAATTGGACAAGTTTAATGAACGTACATCACCTGTCATAGGCATTCTCATGCAAGTTTCCGGATTGGCAGCAATCAATTCAGGAGGTAGTCCTTTGGTCTCTTTGCCAAAAACCAAAAAATCTTCATCCTGGAATGAAAAATCGCTATAGTTGTTCTTCGCCTTCGTGGTTGCATAGAAAAAGCGACCCTCCGGATACTTTTCCTGAACCTCTGCGAATGAATCATGATATTCAATGTGAACTGCATGCCAGTAATCCAGGCCAGCCCGCTTCAAGGTAGCATCATCCGTCCGAAACCCGAGTGGGCGAACCAGGTGCAGATGGGTTCCCGTAGCCGCGCAGGTGCGAGAAATATTGCCGGTATTCGCGGGAATCTCCGGTTCAACCAGAACGATATGCAAAGCCATATGTGTTCAATCTCCTTTAAGTTCATGTATCTGTTGCAATCCTCTAATTCTAAAGAAAAGCCCCCCACACGTCAATGTGGAAGGCTCTGGAAGGGCTAGATTGGAAGGCTAAGGCCTCTCATCCATTCCCCTATGATTTATCCATTTGTCTTCTGAAAGTGGCTCATAAAGTCTGTCAATGCCTTAACACTCTCATAAGGTGCTGCATTGTAGATGGATGCACGTAGGCCTCCAACACTGCGGTGTCCTTTTAATCCAACGAACCCTTCCTGCTCGGAAGCCTTGATGAATTGTTTCTCCAATTCTTCCGAAGCAAGGCGGAATGTTACGTTCATCAGGGAACGGTCTGCAGCATCAACACAGCCGCGATAGAAGTCGCCTGAGGAATCAATGGTATTATAGAGCAATTCCGCTTTCTTGATGTTCTTTTGTTCGATCCCTTTCAGTCCACCTTGTTCTTCAATCCATTTCAGAACTTCATTGACCATGTAAACAGAGAAAGAAGGCGGGGTATTATACAGGGAATTGTTTTCGGTATGCGTGCTGTAACGAAGCATCGTTGGAATCGTTTTTGGCGATTCGCTTACCAGCTCCTCCCGCGCAATTACCACTGTAATCCCGGATGGTCCAAGGTTTTTCTGTGCACCGGCATAAATCATGCCAAACTGATTAAGATCAAATGGTTTACAGAAAATATCACTCGACATGTCAGCAATTAAAGGTACAGATCCCGTGTCCGGGAAAGACTTGAACTGTGTACCCTCGATCGTTTCATTGGATGTCAGATGTACATAAGCTGTGCGGTCAGGCAAACTCAGGTTCGATACATCAGGCAATTTCATGTATTTATCAGCCTCGGAAGAAGCTGCAATGTGGGTTTCACCGATCAGCTTCGCTTCAGATAACGCTTTTTTTGCCCAGCTGCCTGTCATGACATAACTTGCAGTTTGGCCTGCTCCCAGAAGGTTCATCGGCAGCATGGCGAACTGGGTGCTTGCTCCGCCCTGAAGAAATAGTACCTTGTATCCCTTCGGATTGCCTAAGAGCGACAGCAAACGCTCCTGAGCTTCATTATGTACGGACTCGTACACTGCCCCACGGTGAGACATCTCCATAATCGACATGCCTGTGTTACGAAAATCAACAAATTCTGCTTGCGCACGCTCCAAAACCTCCAGTGGCAGTGCCGCTGGTCCTGCATTAAAATTATACGCTCTCTTTGTCATTTTTCCCCCGCCCTTTCCATCCGTAGCTTACATATGAAGTAAATATTATCGCTATGATATCAGTATTCCCTATCCGCATCAAGGGCAATAAGCACTGAAGCTAGCAATTAGGGTCATCAAAATACTTTATCACCCTGCAAAGTTAACGTACTACATCGCTCATTCATGGAAAAGCCTCCGAGAGCGAGTCCCGGAGGCTTAAATTGTAGGCACACTTGTTTCGATCGGATTAGCAATCGAAGTAAAGGCTGTACTCGTGTGGATGAATGCGAATAGCTACAGCTTTTGCTTCATCACGTTTGAGGTTGATGTAGTTCTCGATGAATTCTTTAGTGAATACGCCGCCTTCAGTCAAGAACTCGTTGTCTGCTGCCAGAGCATCAAGCGCCTCTTCCAGGGAAGCTGGAACGCTGCGGATGTTTTCTTTGTCAGCATCTGACAAGTCATAGATGTTTTTGTCGAGAGGACCGTAACCAAGCTCAGTTGGATTGATTTTACGTTTGATTCCGTCCAGACCCGCCATCAGCATAGCAGAGAATGCCAGGTAAGGGTTAGCAGTGGAGTCAGGCGTACGGAACTCGATACGACAACCTTTAGGTGTCACAGCTGCAACCGGGATACGCACTGCAGCAGAGCGGTTACCTTTGGAGTAAACCAGGTTCACCGGTGCTTCGTAACCAGGTACAAGACGTTTGAATGAGTTTGTACTTGGGTTAGTCAACGCGATCAGAGCTGGTGCATGGTACAGAATTCCTCCGATGTAGTGCAGAGCCATTTCGCTCAGGTTTGCATATCCCGCTTTGTCGTAGAACAATGGGGAGTCGCCATCGAAGATGGATTGGTGAACGTGCATTCCGCTACCATTATCACCGAACAATGGTTTCGGCATGAATGTAGCTACTTTGCCATATTGACGTGCAGTGTTATGCACGATGTATTTGTATACAAGCAGATTATCTGCTGTTTTCTTCAACGTATCAAAACGGAAGTTGATTTCGGCTTGACCAGCTGTTGCCACTTCGTGGTGATGACGCTCGATTGACAGGCCAGCTTCTTCCAACAAACGACACATTTCACTACGGATATCTTGTTGAGTATCCACTGGTGCTACAGGTACATATCCGCCTTTAGTGCGAACTTTGAAGCCCAGGTTGCCGCCTTCTTCCTTGCGGTTCGTGTTCCAAGATGCTTCTTCGGAATCAACGTAGTAGGAAGAGCTGTTCGTGCCGCTCTCATAACGTACATCGTCGAAGATGAAGAATTCGGACTCAGGTGCGAAGAATGCTGCTGTACCTACACCGCTCTCTTTCAGGAAAGCTTCAGCTTTAACAGCGATGCTGCGTGGGTCGCGCTCATAGCGCTCGCCATCTGGTGTAAAGATATCACACATAACATTCAATGTAGGGTGTGCAGTGAACGGATCGACATAAGTCGCTTCAGGATCAGGCATCATAACCATATCGGACTCTTCGATTCCACGGAAACCTTGGATAGAAGAACCGTCAAAAGCTACTCCATTTACGAATGTGTCTGCATCAACAGCCGAAGCTGGCAACGAGATGTGATGTGCACGACCAGCTAAATCTACAAAACGAAAATCTACCCACTCGATGTTGTTCTCTTGAATTGATTTCAATACGTTTTCAACCGACATGTATTCGTCCTCCCAAATATTCCGAACAATAAACAACCCCACGAAAGAAAATGTCCATATTCGAATTTTTTTCTGTCGTCATTATAAATTCTTAAACATGACATCGTCAATACTTATGTAAGGTATTTTTTGCGACTATGTTAGCTATACTTACATTTTATAAATTCGCTAATTTCACTTAACAACGAATTGATTATACATTTAACCAAGTTAATGCGGTAAAGTAACCATAATAACATCCTAAAACATGGGAAAAACATTACATCATAAATGTTTCTTATCACTGTTGATTAATAAATGTATTCAATCCCCTCTTGATATGAAAAACCGGACATCCCCCCTGCTTCATTCTCAAGAATGAAACGAGGAAAATGTCCGATTGTATAGTCAAACTATAAGATTAAACGCCCACTCTTGCCGGGAAAAACTCGGCAGGTTGTTTGGCTGTATTAAACGTTTTGCCCACGATTGGAGCGAGTTTCTCCAGATCCTGCAGCAAGTTGGCGAATTGGTCAGGGAACAGGGATTGTACACCATCGCCTGTCATGGAGTTGTCTGGATCTGTGTGCATCTCGATAATTAATCCATTGGCACCAGCAGCAACAGAAGCTTTTGTCATCGGTTCTACCAGTTCACGGCGTCCTGTACCATGGCTAGGATCGGAAATGACAGGCAGATGGCTAAGAGACTGCAGCACAGGAATCGCCGACAGATCAAGCGTATTGCGAGTATAGGACTCAAACGTACGAATGCCGCGCTCACAGAGCATTACATTAGGGTTACCGCCGGCGAGGATGTACTCAGCCGCGTTCAGAAGCTCATCGTATGTCGCACTGAAGCCGCGTTTCAGCAATACGGGTTTTCCGCATTCGCCCAGCTTACGCAGCAAATCGAAGTTTTGCATGTTCCGTGTTCCGACTTGCAGAATATCCGCGTACTCCGCACAAATATCCACGTATTCCGGAGTCATGACTTCCGTGATGGTCAGCAGGTCATGTTTCTTGCCAGCTTCAGCCATCATGATGAGCCCTTCTACACCTGTTCCCTGGAAACTGTAAGGACCGGTACGAGGTTTAAATGCACCGCCGCGCAGTACCTGGCCACCAGCAGCTTTCACAAGACCGGCAATTTCATCAATTTGGGCAGCAGATTCAACCGCACATGGTCCACCCATAACGACAAGTTCTTTTCCGCCGATATCCACTTCCTTAATGGAGATAACTGTATCTTCAGGATGGAAGTCACGGCTGGCCAACTTGTAGGATTTTGAGATTCTTACGACATTCTCTACACCCTTCATTTGACGAAGATGCTCCTGCATTTTGGGTTCCACTTTGCCAATCAATCCGATAATGGTACGATCCTCCCCGCGGGAGATATGCACCTGAAGCCCTTCCTTTTCAATCACAGCGACGATATCCTGAATCTGTTCCTCCGGTGTTGCCTTACCTGCAATAACGATCATAATTAATTCCCATCCTTCCTTGTATGAGAGCACCAAAAACTGTTTCGATGTGCATCTGATTATAATTAAAAGTTCTGTCGCGCTTAAACGCTTGTTCGCTTTTAAGCTTTTATCCACTAAAGTAAATATATCATAGTCAGCCATTCTCGTCAAGGTCACTACGGCTACTCCTCTTGCAAAAAAATCCTGTGCCACAACCCTAATTCGGGGCTGCAGCACAGGATTTCTTGTATTTGTTACGTTGTACGGGTCTTCTCCCGCACTGGGGGCAGCAGTTTGCTCATGTTGACGGTACGCTTAATTTCCCACGTCTCCGGTTGATCATGCTCATATTGCTCCAGATAACTGATAACTTCCTTCGTAATCGGAGTCGGCGTCGAAGCACCTGAAGTTACGGCTACCTTGTTTACCCCTTTCAGCCATTCCTGCTTGATCTCGGACACATCCGATACCCGGTAGGCCGTTACACCCGCAATCTCTTCCGATACTTGTGCAAGTCGGTTCGAGTTGTTACTGCGCGGGTCACCCACAACGATAACCAGATCAGATTGACCTGCCTGCTCAGCTACAGCTTCCTGACGAACTTGTGTAGCCAGACATATCTCATTATGAATTTCAGCACCAGGAAATTTCTCCAGAAGACGGCTCATGATGTGTTTGATATCCCATTGACTCATCGTCGTCTGATTGGTAATGAGAATCTTGCCAGCTGGCACATTCAGTGAATCAATTTCTTCTTCCTTCTCAATCAAATGCACCTGGTCAGGCGCAACTCCAATAGCCCCTTCGGGTTCAGGATGGTTCTTTTTGCCGATATAGATGATCTGATAACCTTCAGCCGTTTTCTCCCGGATCAGGTCATGCGTCTTGGTTACATCCGGACATGTGGCGTCTACTGTAGTGAGCCCTTTGTCCCGTGCCATCTTGCGTACCTCAGGAGATACACCATGGGCCGTAAAGATGACCGTACCGCTCTCTACCTGACTCAGGATTTCGATCCGGTTCGGACCATCCAGTGTAATGATCCCCTCATCTTCAAAGGAATCCGTCACATGTTTGTTATGCACAATCATACCCAATATATATATAGGCCGTGGTAAATCAAGATTACGTGCTGCCTGACGTGCCAATACCATGGCATCCACAACTCCGTAACAATACCCTCGCGGCGAAATTCGCAGTACTTCCACTTGGTTTGCCACCCGCTTTCTTTTTCAGCATCACTGCCGATGTAATTGCAGTCCAGTCTATTATACCTTTATTCGATAGGTGGAGCAAAGACAACTGGCATCCAGATGATGAAAGTCGTTCCTTCACCGCGTCTGGTCACGACCTCAACGGAGCCCATATGCTCCTCAATAATCCATTTAGCGATGGACAACCCCAGTCCAATGCCCGGTGTAGCTCCGCGGGATTCGTCTGCACGATAGAAACGATCGAAGATAAACGGCACCTCATCCTTATCCATACCGATGCCCGTATCACTGATGCGGAGACCAACCTGGCCTTTGTATAGGATCGCATCAAGTGTTACCGATCCGTCCGGTGTGTATTTGAACGCATTTTCAATGAAAATAAAGAGCATCTGCTGAAGATAGTCTTTGCTGCCGTTCACATAAATTCCATTTAAAATCGATAAATCGCCAACCCGCCATTCTGCGTGGTGATCGAGGAAATGTGCTCTGCGAGCCACTTCTTGCACCAAAATTTGCAGCGGAATCGGATTCAGTTCTATTTTCTGTCCTGTATCGGCCCTAGCCAGTGACAGCATGTCACTAATCAACCTGCTCATGCGTTTGCCTTCGTCCGCCATGTCTTCAATCGCTTCAAGCGACATCTCCTTGACGGTCTCCTCATCCAAATTCGGTCGGTCATTGCCTTCCTGATCCCATAACTTTTTCAGGAAATCCACGTTTCCCCGAATCGTGGTCAGCGGTGTACGCAGCTCATGAGAGGCATCGGATACAAATCTGCGCTGAGCAGCATTGGTCTCCTCCAGGCCGCGGAAGGACAGTTCTGTCCGTTCGAGCATGTTATTCACCGTTTCAATCAGACGACCGATTTCATCCTTGGGACCCGTATATTGTATCCGGACACTCAGATCGTCACCGGATTGAATCTGATTGGCTGCATCAATGACATTGACGAGTGGGCGCATCGATTTACGGGCAAGAATGAGACCTGAAGTAATGGCCAGTGCCATGGCTACAAGCCAGCCAAAGATCAGAATATTAAGCAGTGCCTCCAGCAATCGTTCCTGTGAACTTACATTGGCACCCACCTGAAGAAGCCCCCTAATTTCATTGGTCCCCTGCAGGGACAAGGGCTGCTGATTGACCAGAAAAGGAGTGCCATTCACGTAAATCTTGGATATCCCGCGTTTTTCTACTATTTCATTCGTCTTCAAAACCGGAAATTGGATGCGAACCTTCTCCATGTTTCCTGAGATTTTGCCAGACTGACTTTGGTAATCCCAGAGTTGAATGTAAATTTGGGCTTCCTGCAGCTGACTCTCGGTAAAAGGGTCCAGATCAAGCGTCTGAGATAACGGGTTAACTCCGATCTGGTCTGTAATTCGCGCACTCTTCGACTTTAACTGCTGTTCGACTTCCTGATACGTATTGAAATAAACAAAGGCATAGATTACGACACCCCAAAAAATAAGCACAGCTGCCAAGATGCCAGAATACCATGCGGTTAGTTTTAACCGAATGGACATGTCAGGAGTCACCTCTCAGAATATAACCCGCTCCACGAATCGTTTGGATTAAGCGTTTGCCTCCATACTCTTCCGTTTTTTGCCGGAGCATCGCAATATATACTTCCAGTACGTTTGACTCGCCGCTATAATCATAGCCCCAGATCTTATCCATGATCAGGTCACGGGAGAGCACTCTTTTCGGATTTTGCATAAACAAGTTCAATAGTTCGAATTCCTTCGCTGTCAGCTCAAGACGTTTCCCGTCACGCAGCACTTCGCGTGAGTCATTGTCCAATATAATATCTTCGTAGACGAGCCGGTTATCCGGTGTTTCTGCAATATCCGATTTACGACGCAGCAAGGCGCGGACACGGGCCAGTAATTCTTCCAGTGCGAATGGCTTCACCAGATAATCATCCGCTCCGGTATCCAGACCGGTCACCCGGCTCTGAACCTCATCCTTCGCGGTTAACATGAGCACAGGTACTTTGCTTCCGGCTTCCCTTAATCGGCGACATACCTCGAAACCGTCGATCTGAGGCATCATCACATCCAGCACCACTACATCCGGTTCCTTATCCATTAATTTACTGAGACCCTCAGCCCCATTGGAAGCAGTCTGTACCTCATAACCTTCAAACGCCAGCCCCCGGCGGAGCATGGACACGATTTTTTCATCATCATCCACAATCAAAATAGTTGAGCGCATGGTCTTTCTCCTTTATTCTCACATTTTAATCTCATTGTAACAGCCAGAAGCCCAGTCTGCATCTTGGCCGCATTTTTCGCTTCTCCAAGCCTTGCTTGGTATCTGTAATCATGCCTTCATTAGGACAAAAAAAGCGAAAGGGCCCTCAAACCCTTCCGCTCTTCTGAATCTCGAACCACCATTCAAATTATGGTTGTGTTTGTTGCTGTTGATCAGATGTTTGTGAAGTATCATAGTCATTTTTGTTGCCGATTTTAATTTTGATATCCATCTTCTTACCATCGCGTACCACATTCAATGTAACTTCACTGCCGATTTCCTGAGTTTTGATGAAATCAATCAGGTCTTGGCTAGTGCTGTACGGCGTTCCATTTGCACCCGTGATGATATCATAGGCACGCAGATCGGCTTGGTAAGCTGGAGACTGATAGATCGTGCTGGCTACGACAGAACCTTCAGTAATATCCGTTCCCATTTGTTTCGCCACTTCAGGCGTCAGCGCCATCAGGGATGCACCAATAAATGGAACCGGCTCTTTTGGAACTTCTTTGTTTTCTTTCAGATATTTCACGGCATCCGACATGACGCTTGAAGGGATCGCAAATCCAATACCTTGCGCATCAGCGCTAACGGCTACGTTCATACCAATGACTTCACCGTTAAGGTTAAGCAGCGGACCACCAGAGTTACCTGGGTTAATCGACGCATCGGTTTGCAGCAGATGGCTGTATTCGCGGGTTTTACCTGTTTCTTCGTCCGGAATGCTGATTGTACGTTCTTTGGCACTCAGTACACCTGCAGTTACAGTATGCTCAAACCCTTCTGGGTTACCAATGGCAACAAGCCATTCACCAACTTGTGTGCTGTTTGAGTCGCCAAGCGGAGCAACAGGGAAATCATCGTCACCGCTGTTTTTCTCGATTTTCAATACAGCAAGGTCAAGATCGAAGCTGCTTCCCAGCAGTTTGGCTTCGTAAGGTTTGCTGTTGTTCTCCAGTGTAACCTGAATGACATCTGCACCTTGAATAACGTGCTGGTTCGTCAGGATATATCCTTCTTTGTCAAAAATAAATCCGGAACCAATGCCGAGTGGAACAAGCTGATTGCTTCCCTGCTGCTGCTGGCCTTGGTTGCTATCCGTTCCACCGCTTCCGTTACCTCCGTTACCGAAGAAGTATTGATATAATGGATCACTCATCGTGGATCCACCTTGGCTTCCACTGCGTGTGGACTGCTTAGCCAATGTTTCAATCTTTACAACCGCAGGACTTGTGCTCGTCACTACAGAAGAGACATCCTCTTTACCTGTTGGCAGAAGGGATGCAGTCACATTATTGCTGCTGCCCGTATTCGTAGAAGTCGATTCCTGACTTGTGCTTTGATTCTCTGCACTTGTTAAGGCTTCTTGCGGAGTAAACATGTTCGTGCGGTCTGCCGTGTACATCAGTACTGTAATGACCAGCATCCCTGCTATAAATGAAAATAATAATGATCTGACCGAGGAGCGAGGCTTACGGTTGTTGTAGTTCCAGTTTCCATTTCCGTTTTTTCCACCGTTACCACCATCTCCGCCGTTTCCGGAACCGCTGCTTCCGTTGCCGCGGCCCGCCTGTTCGGAAGATCCGTTATTGTAATACATCGGAAGCGGCTTGACAGGATCGGGTCTTGTGATCTGTACATTGCCCTCTTCACGGTTGCTATGACTCACATGACTGCTTGCTGTATCTTCATTATTCACAGACTGAAAAGGTCCATAAGAATAATAGTAAGAGGATTCGTCCGTTCCGGATGTACTGCGGTTATCCGCTTGCTTTGTTTGGTCTTCCTCGTCTTGACGGTTCGGTCTATAATTACGTTCGTCCATGCTTTCTACCTCCCAATCTCTTCTTCACAAGAGATATTCTTTAACTGTCCTTATTTTGTACTTTAAACCTTAACCGTACCTTAAAAACAATTAAAAAGGAGATAAAAGCACGCAATAATAGAACATTTTTCCCGTTAAATCAGCATTTTAATCCTTGTTCTTCACCCAACCCTGACGATGAGCGTAGATGGCCAGTTGTGTCCGATCATCCATTTCGCACTTCATTAGCAGGTTGCTTACATGTGTTTTGACGGTTTTGATACTAATATGTAGTTCTTCTCCAATATCTTTGTTGGTTTTGCCTTCTGCAATGAGCAAAAGAACTTCCTTCTCCCGTTCGGTCAGACCGGATTCGTTCTCTCTCGCCGTGCGCTGCCTGATTCCCCGGGTTAACGCCTGGGACACATCTCCCGTCATGACAGGCATTCCCCGATAGGCTCCCTGAAGCGCATAGATTAATTCTTCAGCAGATACAGTCTTCAGGACATAGCTGACAGCTCCCGCCTCAATGGCCTGCACCACCAGATCATCCTCGAGAAAACTTGTTAGCATAACTATTTTGGAACCCGGAAATTCACTCATGATGGCTTGCGTAGCCTCGGCCCCGTTCATGACAGGCATCATCAGGTCCATCAATATAAGATCAGGCATCTTACTCTGATCCAGCTTGCGCAGCTGGTTAAGCGCATCCTGTCCATTTCCCGCTTCTCCCATGACATGAAATGTCGGCTCAAGCATCAGGTACGTTTTCAAGCCCATTCTCACCATATCATGATCGTCCACAATCATCACATTCACTTTTCCGTTCATTCCGTTTCCCCCTCTGGTTCATCCGGGAATTTCGGGATAAGCACCCGTACTGTCGTTCCCGCTCCCGGTTTTGAAATAATCTGGACATCCCCGCCAAGCTTTTCTGCCCGTTCACGCATAGTGGACAATCCATAGGACCCTGGCCGCTCAACTTGCTGCATGAAGCCCTGACCGTCATCGCTTATGCTCATGCTGATCTGATGCTCGCTCTCCCGTATGGACAGACTAACAAGGCCAGCCTCCGCATGCTTCACTACATTGGCAACGGCCTCCTGAATAACAAGAAACAGCTGGTGCTCGATGGCATCCGAGACGCCGCCATCCAGTTCCAGCTCTTTTACTCCCTTTAATCCATTTTGTCTGCAATAATCCGGAAACCATCGATCCAGTGCCTCAGCCAGGTCCCTTCCTTCAAGTTCCACCGGACGAAGCTGCGCAATAAGACCACGCATCTGACGTTGTGCAATATGTGACATTTGGATTAATTGGTCCAGTACTTTGTTTCCATGCTCCGGATTCATCTGCAGCAGTTTGGGCAGGGAAGACGCTGACATATGAATGGCGAACAACTGCTGGCTGACCGTATCATGCAGGTCCCTCGCCATCCGTCTGCGTTCTTCAAGAACCGCTCGTTCGGAAGCCTGTTCTTTCTCGATCACTTCCTGCTCACCCAGACGCTGGAGGAGTCTCATTTTTTTCTCAATCGAATCCATCATGACGTTAAACTCCTGGTATACCCGGCCGAAAGAGGCATCATCTGCCTCAGGCATGCGAACAGCCAAGTTCCCCTTGGATACTTTCAGCATATTCAGATCGAGCAGGTCGATTTTGCGCTGAAGCCGCAGTGCAGCAATATATCCGGTAACTACTGTCGCCAGCACAACGACAGCCACATACGTCCATGCGCGCTGTCGTCCTGTTCCCATCAACACCTCTCCGTACAGCAAGTAGAACCCGCCCAGTGTAATCAGTCCGGTCAGGACAAAATACATCATCAGTTCCCACTTGTTGGCCTTGAGAATCGTTCGAATCATGCGTTAACCCACCTTATTTACTTTGACGTCTCCGATAAATACACTTACTACGATTCGGACCTTTTTTCCTGCTTCGCGGTAATGGGAAGTTTCCGCCTGGGCACTACTGAGGAATCCACCCCGTTTTTGGTTCAACAGCGACATATCTCCTATAAAGGAGTTCGTGGTGACCGTGACTCCCAGATCCATGTCTTCCGGCACGAATACCTTTACATCCCCAATAAATGAAGAAATATTAATTTTGGTTTCGCCATAAGGGATTTGTGCTTTCGTCAAGTCAATAACCGTATCACCGATAAACGCCGAGATATTCATCGGTTTAAGGGAGAACACTTCCTGTCCCATGTAGAGGTCACCGATAAATGCTGATTTGTTAACGGTATTTCTGTTGCCGTAATCTTCATATTCATTACCGTATCCGCCATCACCATAGTGGTTTCCATACCCGGTACCATCTGGACCATGTGAATGAGTATGGCTATGGGAATGAGAATGATGCTTTTTCTTATGCTGATGTCCCTGATGCAATTCATCTCCAGCCGCATTGGCGTATGGATCGTAATGGTGGTCTTTCGGCTCCTGTTTGGGTTTCCCAAACGTCTTTTCGAATTGCTCATCAAAAGAAGAAGGCATTTCCAGGTCCTCGGAAGACAAGGGCTGGTAAGGTTCAGGCGGCGGAGGTGGCTGCATTTTGTCCTGATGTTTGCGATCACGGCGACGAGGCCCAATCAGAACAAACAACCCTCCTCCGATTAACATGATTGGAATGAGGTAACGAATAAACTCACCCATGGAATAATCAATCCAGCCGAGATTTCGTGACAGGAAGTATCCGCCTATAGCAAGTACAATGACAGGTCCAATCATGGCATAACCGCCATTGCGACGAATTTCAGTCACTCCTTTTACGCCCCACCAGATTAGAAACAGCGGCCAATATGTTCTAAATATATATCCTATATCAATGTCATAACCCAATTGCCGAAACAAAATGATTGCACCAACGGCAATCAACGGTATGCCAACCCACCAGCGGTCTCGCATAGATCCTTTCATCGCTCATGTCTCCTTCGTCTGTATTCTGTATCCAGTGTACCTCAGACAAGGATTCGATAACAGCGGCGGCAGATGGAATTCGTCTCGGTCTCCAGACTGAGGACTGAGGATATTTATGTAAAATTTATCAAAAACTAAAAACACCCTGGAGCGTTTGCTCCAGGGTGCGGTGAATCATTATTTATTTTTGAAATTTGCCTGCACGGCCTACTTGGCCTGTTTGTCCAGTGTTTTCTACACCGAACTCTGCATTGTATTTTTCATCAGGTGTTTGGAAATTTTCTTGTACTTTGTTTTGCTGGGATTGCTTCACTTTGCTTGCCGCAGTTTCTTGTCCAAACTCAGCATTGTACTTCTCGTTTGGCGTTTGGTACCCTTGTCCTTGTGTTCTTTTAGCCACAACGAATCACCTCTCTCTTCATATTTACGCTGCACTGCTGCTGCGCGGGGTTCGTCCCCAGTCAGTATTATGTGAAGAGAGCACTACAGTTATTCATCCTTAACATCCCAAATTAAACGGCCTTGTCTAACCATGAATCCGGCACGGATTTGTACACATCGATCGCTTCAGACAACTCGTCCAGCATCTTTTCCGTGCACTTTCCGTCACCTTGTTTAATCACCTGTACCTCGACGTCCTTTTTGCCCCATTCCTTATACACTTGCTTCGTGGTCGGAAAATAAAGGTCAATTTTATTACCCTTGATGGCTGAACCTGTGTCCGCCACGATACCGTAACCATACCCGGGAATATAAAGAATGGAACCAAGCGGGAATAATTTGGGGTCAGCAGCAATGGTTGACACCGTTTCTTTGTCTCTTCGTACCTTCACCCCGGAGTAAGTAATACCATACTGAGGATGTTTCGGTCCTTTACCGGTTGACTCTACACCTGCCGTGTAACCCGTCGCGGTCACCTTTTGGGTTCCCAGTACCTGTTCTGAGCGCGGCGCCATCACAGGCATAGATGGGTCGAGAACAAGCTGCTTTCCTGGGACATCCGGCTTAGGAATGACAATAGGCTGCGGAGACCACAATAAAGCCATATAAACCATCGTCGTGACCTGTACCTGATCACTGTATTCATAATCATGGATCGATAACTCGGACTGACTTTCAACCTGACGCGTTGCAGCTTGATCCTGCCGCTTGATTACATGCAGCACTTCATTTTCCTCTTCAAATGTATACGCCTCTGCCTGATTCCAGGACAATACCAATCCAATGGATATGACCATAATTGAAATCAGAACCCGTAATTGTTTTGTTTTCATTGCATTTTGCTTTTTCAATTTAAAACCTCCCCCTTACTGCAAAGGTTTTCCAAAAAGCAAAATGCTTATACATTTTCTACTCCACTAGGTTCCAGCACATGAGAAATAGAAAAAAAACCGTCTAGGAGCATGGATTAAGCCACGCCCTGACGGTCTTTCTCAAATGCATATATTTATATTGATCTTGTGCTGATTTCTTCTTTCAGTTGAGCTACGATTTCATCCACAGGTTTCATGCCGAGATCGCCTTCTCCGCGTTTACGAACAGACACGGATTCGGCACTTCGCTCATTCTCACCAACGACAAACATATAAGGCATTTTCTCCAGTTGTGCCTCACGGATTTTGTATCCAAGCTTCTCGTTGCGCAAATCAGCCTCAGCAGAAATCCCCGCGCGTTTCAGCTTCGCTTCCACTTCACGTGCGTAATCATCGAAGTTTCCGGATACCGGAATGACTTTTGCTTGAACAGGAGACAGCCACAGTGGGAATGCTCCCGCAAAGTTCTCCAGCAAGAATGCAGTGAAACGTTCCATTGTGCTGATTACGCCGCGGTGAATAACGACCGGCCGATGTTTCTGCCCGTCATCTCCGACATATTCCAGTTCGAATCGTTCGGGAAGCAGGAAGTCCAGTTGTACGGTGGACAATGTTTCTTCCTTGCCCAGGGCTGTTTTGATCTGCACGTCAAGTTTCGGACCATAGAATGCTGCTTCACCTTCTGCTTCATAGAAAGGCAAGTCAAGTTCTTCCACAACTTCACGCAGCATGCGTTGGGACATTTCCCACATTTCATCGTTTTGGAAATATTTCTCGGTATCCTGCGGATCACGGTAAGACAGACGGAAGCGATATTCATGAATACCAAAATCCTTGTAAACCGTTTGGATCAATTCAATAACACGAGCGAATTCTTCCTTGATTTGATCTGGACGACAGAAAATGTGTGAGTCGTTCAAGGTCATTGCACGAACGCGGTGCAAGCCAGTCAGTGCACCAGACATCTCGTATCGGTGCATCATGCCGAGCTCGGCAATCCGGATCGGCAGGTCACGGTAGCTGTGCATGCTGGACTTGTACACCATCATATGGTGCGGACAGTTCATTGGACGGAGAACGAGTTCTTCGTTATCCATTACCATTTTAGGGAACATGTCCTCTTGGTAGTGCTCCCAGTGTCCAGACGTTTTGTACAATTCCACATTACCGAGAACCGGTGTATATACGTGCTGGTATCCAAGACTTTCTTCCAAATCCACAATGTAACGCTCCAGCGTACGACGCAGTTTGGCACCGTTTGGCAGCCAGATTGGCAGACCTTGTCCAACCAGTTGGGAGAACGTGAACATTTCAAGCTCTTTACCCAGCTTGCGGTGATCGCGTTTACGTGCTTCCTCCAGGAAGTGCAGATGCTCATCCAGCTGAGCCTTTTTCACAAAAGCTGTACCGTAGATACGCTGCAGCATTTTGTTTTTGCTGTCACCACGCCAGTACGCACCAGCTACATTCATCAATTTGAACACTTTGATCTTGCCTGTGGAAGGTACGTGAGGTCCACGGCACAGATCGAAGAACTCGCCCTGCTCATAAATGGTAATCACGCTGTCTTCCGGTAGATCACGAATCAATTCGAGTTTGTAAGGATCGCCCACTTCTTCAAACGTTTTGATTGCTTCAGCACGGCTGACTTCCTTGCGCACAATCGGCAGGTTTTCACTTACGATACGTTCCATTTCCTTCTCGATCTTTTGCAGATCTTCCGGGTTAAGGGGGTGTTCCAGGTCCATATCATAGTAAAATCCGTCTTCGATGACAGGTCCAACGCCAAGGTGAACCTCTTTGCTGCCATATAGGCGCTTCACAGCTTGAGCGAGCAAGTGAGCTGTACTATGACGCATCACTTCAAGTCCGTCTGGTGAGTCAAAAGTTACGATCTCTACCAAAGCTCCCTCGTGAAGCTGGGTCGACAAGTCCACCACAATTCCATCCAGTTTCCCTGCTACGGCGTTTTTGCGCAATCCGCTGCTAATGGATGCTGCTACGTCCTCAATACTGCTGCCATCGGCGTACTCACGTACGGAACCATCCGGTAGTTTAATGTTAACTGCCATTTGTCTCATTCCTCCTGTAAATGTAACCTTATCCATCAACATCATGGACTGATGATCTATTGCTATTCCTGCTGATTGGCAAAGAACGCAAAAAACACCCGTCCCGGCAAAGGGACGAGTGTTGTATACTCGTGGTTCCACCCTAATTCAGCTGCTTCATTCTTCATTGAAAATACAGCCCTCATTGGCATGACGGTAACGGGCATGACCCGGCATATCCTTACTCACGGAAAAATTACATTCATCTCCGTTTTCAAAACTGCAGCTACAAAGGGGTAAACCAAACGTGGCATCCGGAGGAAATTTCAGCCTGGTTCCCTCTCTCTGCACCGACCGTGCGTATGGTCCTTGTCTTTGTCAACGCTTTTGCTTATTGGTAAAAGTTCATCCATAAAACATGTTCATTAATTCATGGATCAACAGTTATTATAATTGCCGAGATCACTTGCGTCAAGGCCTGACAGCAGGCCGGAACGAAGCACTTCACACTCCGGGCAATGATGGCATAATTGAACCTTGTCCTCGAAGATCTGGCGAATCGTCGATATAATCGGCAGATCGGGTGTGTTTGTATGAAGCATCACTTTTTCGGGAGATATCGATATAAGTGTGCTTACAATCATGTCTTCAATATCCATTTCCAGTTCAAGACCGGGCATCTCGACGACGACTTGCTCATCTTTTTGTACAGGGAGCTGGTTAAGCCCTGCATCCAGAACCTGAAATTCATGCGAGCCTTTGTGCACCAGATGGACCAAAGGAACTTTGGCTTCCTGAAAGAACACAAAATATTTTAACAGTCCCATGAATTCTTCGTATTGACGGTCCATCCAGAATTCATCCAGTGCATATTCGACCAGTTCGTGCAGTTCCTGTTTGTATTGCTTCATTCGAAAATGAAGAATGCCTTCCAGGTGAAAGAAATGAACCTCCTCCAGATCCTGTCTAAGACCACCTGCGAGGGTTAAGCGCCGTTTCTCTCGAAGCCCTGGTTGATCCAGATCACCGTTGAATAACAAGGGCATGCAGATCCGGTGTACCTTCTCCACTTCATATTCATCCATAACGGAACAGGCCTTGGAAATCATATTTTCTACAATGGAGTGCTCCCGGGTATCCATAATGAAATCAGCCAGTCCTTTGGCAAGCAAATCACTGATCTGAGGCAGCCACTGCTGAAAATCCACGTGATTTTCATTCCCTCTGCAGACCCAGGCTGCTTTGCCGTCATTATGTTTGAAGGTGAGCCGGAAACCTCTTTTGCTTATATGTAAACCTTTGGTTTTTTCTTTGATGCAGCGATAAAATTGATCTGCTTCCTCTTGCCCTGACACATCGGTCCATACGGCGAACAGCTCCACAAGAATCACTCCTTTCCTTCCTCTTCAAAGTATATGGCAAGGCCGAGGGGGATATACGAAGCGGATTGATGGAAAGCGTGTCATCATTTCTCAGTATATTTGTAAAGAGGTTTGGAGTTCAGACAAAAATGTGTTATTATTTTGATAACAGTATGTTTCACGGAAAGGGGGGGAAGCCAAAATGAGACAACAACCTAGAATGCTCCGCAGTGCTTTTATCATCATTTTGTGTTTGTTCCAAGCGTTGTGCTTCCCTATTCCGATGCAGACAGAATCCGCTGTTGGCGTATCCGTTGATGCCACTTCCAATAAGGAAGTGTTATTACAAATACCCGAAACTCAGCAAAAACCTGCTATCCGCAAATACTCGCAAGTCATGGTCAAGCTGATTGCAGTGACAAATAACAAGCCTGTATTTTTGGTGCTTGCCTTATTGCTGATGCTGCGAATTCCTACTCCGCGTCTGCCCTTTAAACCGTTGATTTGTCTGTTTAAGCGCAGATTATTTCTGCTACCCATTAAATTCACCAGTATGTATTTGTCCCTCGCCCCTCATGCACCAAGATACGTAAACGTCCTTCACTAGGCGTTGCACCGTATGTTCGGTTGCCATGCATAGAGACATCTCTGTCCAACAGACGGTGTACTTGTGCATAACTTATAACCCTTTAAGCAAACGTTAGTTAACGACAAGGTTAACAGTGTGTCACGATGTTGAATTTGTCATATCCAATTTTGTTCAAAAATCAATGTATACGGCTGTGTGTCAGGAGTACCTGGCTCTGTTTGCCCGCATCATTTAATGTTTCTTCCAAATACAGATCATTCTATTTTCGGGAAATAAGCCTGTCTTCTGTGGCCAGCCCTCAATTTAAGGAGGCATATTATCCATGGATGTACGTGAAACTGATTTGCCGGGAATCGGCAAGAAGTTCCAGATTGAAACGAGCAGCGGAGATAAAATTGTGATCATTATTCATGATGACGGACGGCGTGAAATGTACCATTTTGAATACGACGATCCGGATCAAAGCATCTCCATGATTACGCTTGATGATTATGAAGCCAGACAAATTGCCGCTATCGTTGGCGGATTGACCTATAAGCCAAAACAGCTTGAAAATATTGAAGTTACTTTTGATGATCTGATCATCGAATGGTACAAAGTCGAATCCTCCTATGGATGCATCGGCAAGTCCATCGGTGAACTGGACGTACGTCAAAACTCTGGGGCAACGGTTATTGCCGTTGTAGAGAAAAACCACAAAAAACATATCAGCCCCGGTCCTGAGGTCGTGATTACTGCTGAGTCTACCGTTGTTGCCGTTGGCGAACGCAACCAACAGAAACTCTTCAAATCCCTCCTCCTGACCGGAAGGGGGTGAGTCGATGGATCATCTGATTTTTGAAGTAGGTCTGGCGCTCGTTCTCATTGCTGCCGCTGGCCTCTTATCTGCCAAATTGCGTTTTTCGGTCGTCCCGTTTTACATTCTGATCGGGATGGCGGTTGGTCCACATGCCATGAAAATCTGGCATCTGGACTTCCGTTTTATTGAAAGTCAGCCTTTCATCGAATTTATGGGCCGGATCGGTATCCTGTTCCTGCTCTTCTATCTCGGATTGGAATTCTCGGTAGGACGTCTGATCAAATCCGGTAAATCCATTGCCGTCGGCGGTTCGATTTATATCGGGATTAACTTTACGCTTGGATTAGTTTTCGGATTTGCTTCCGGCTTCCCGCCTGCTGAGGCACTTGTTATTGCTGGGATTACCACCATATCCTCCAGTGCCATCGTGGCCAAGGTGTTAGTCGATCTGAAACGTACAGCCAATCCGGAAACGGAAATGATTCTTGGCATTATCATGTTCGAAGATGTGTTCCTGGCTGTCTACATCTCCATCCTATCGGGATTGGTGCTTAGTGACTCATCCTCGATCGGAGGCGTCATCGTATCCGCGCTTATCGCGCTTGGATTCATGCTTATTGTCATCATACTAGGGCGCAAAGCGACTCCACTGCTCAACAAATTGCTTAAAATACGCTCCAATGAATTGTTCTCACTTGTGATTTTTGGTGCATTGTTCCTGGTAGCCGGCTTCTCCGAAACCATTCACGTGGCCGAGGCCATCGGTGCATTACTTGTTGGTCTGGTTCTGGCAGAGACAGAACATGCCAAACGGATAGAGCATCTAATCCTGCCGTTCCGTGACTTCTTCGGAGCCATCTTCTTCTTTAGCTTCGGATTGTCCATTGACCCTCTGTCCCTTGGCGGAGAAGCTGTATGGCTGGCTTTGATTGCTGTTGTTATTACACTATTCGGTAACTTCCTGGCAGGCATGCTGGCCGGGCGCAGTGCGGGGCTGTCTCCAAAAGCTTCTGCTAATATTGGTTTAACCATTGTATCCCGCGGTGAATTTTCGATCATCATGGCCAACATGGGTAAAGCCGGTGGACTCTTGCCGCTTCTCCAGCCGTTTGCCGCACTGTACGTACTGATCCTAGCCATTCTTGGACCACTATTAACCAAAGAGTCCAAACATGTGTTTAGAATTTTGGATAAAATCTTCAAGTTCAAAGATCCTCGGAAGAAGAAAGAAGAACCGAAGGTTTTACAGAAAGAAGGATAAAACCTGTGCCTGTTCAGAACAGGCATATGATTGTAACTGCGGCTCTTCGCCGATCTTCTGTGATCAACCAGGGAGAATGGCTCGCCAGCCGCACAAAGGAGGATGACGTATGAAAGCACCTCTGATATCGGCTAATCCGGTGCCACAAACCGCTAAGACCAGAATATCATCCACGCGCCGCTTCCTGAATCTCTTGCTGGTGATCGCTGGTGGAATTCTAGCCTCCGTGGGACTTGAATTATTCCTTCATCCCAATAAGATTATTATTGGAGGCATAACAGGCATATCTTCTCTGTTCGCTCATTGGACTGAGATGAGAATTGGATTGTTCCTGTTCTTATTCAATGTTCCATTTATATTTTTATCCTACAGGCTGGTGCAAAAGAGATTTGTACTCGTTACTGTACTGGGTTTGGTTGTCTTTTCGATTGGTGCCATCGTGCTTCATCCCATGCCGCCTCTGGTTGAACATCCGCTGGCTGCCGCCATGTTCGGCGGACTATGTCTTGGTGTTGGAATCGGACTTGTGGTGCGGTACGGCGGGACACTGGATACGCTGGAAATCGGTGATCCGTCCTCCCGGCCACCTGAACGGGTATTTAGCGGGAAACGGATGCTTATCGAAAAAATAATCATGCTGCTCAACTTACTGATTCTGACAGCCGCTGGTGTTGTCTTTGGTTGGGATCAAGCGATGTACTCTGTTATTGCCTATCTTATTGCATATGAAATGGTCTATATCGCATTCCGCGGATTCAGGACCACTCGCAAATTGTACATTTTGACTACCCAAAGCTCGCAGGTTGAAAAAGCCGTTCGCAAGCGTCTGCGACGGGAACCCGGATCTCCTGTACCCTCTTCAGAGTCTGCTTCCTTATTGGCTGCTGAAGGATGGATTCATCACATTCCGGGGGCATTGTACTATGAAGTTCATTTTCTGGAGATGATCTGGCTGAAATCCATTGTGCGCCATATTGATCCCCACGCTGGTATTATCACCCATCCGGAGAAATGAACCAACGACTTGAACCCCAAAAACCTCTCTCTAACCTTGTGATAAAATATCACTTTAGGTTAGAGAGAGGTTTTTTTATTCCTGGTTTTCATTCCTGCTTGCCTTATTTCCGATATCCTATACTTTTATAGTTCAACTATAGCTTTTACCACATGTGTATCTGGGAGCAACCACTTGTCCATGGCGGAAGGGAGCTGAGTTAAAGGCTCTCGGTGCGTAATGTAGCCATCCATACTGAGCTTTTTCTGCCGCAAAGTCGATATCACTTGCTCAAAATCCGCACGCGTTGCATTACGACTGCCCAATATGCTCATCTCTCGCTTATGAAACTCAGGATCATGAAACGTGATATCGGCTTTGACCAATCCCACATAGATCAATTGTCCGCCATGAGCTACATACCGAATAGCCTCATTCATGGACTGCACATTGCCTGTTGCATCAAATACAGCGGCAGCATAATCCCCTTCTGTCACTTCAGCTACCTGCTCTACCACTTGATCTGTTGCCTGTATTATAACATCTGCCCCAGCCCAAGTGCGGCTTAGTTCCAATCGGTCCAGGTTCCGGTCAATGGCGATTACTCGGGCCCCGGCCTGTTTCGCAAAAGCCATGACCCCAAGTCCGATCGGTCCTGCCCCGATTACTATAATCTGCTCCCCTGGCTGCACACCTGCTCTTCTTACTGCATGAGCACCGATACTGAGCGGTTCAACCATCGCTGTTTCATCCAGGGTCAGTCCTTCCGCCTTAATCAAATGGGAAACAGGCACGCTGATTCTTTCGCGCATCCCTCCGTCCACATGTACTCCCATGACCTGCATGGCTGCACAGCAATTGGTTTTCCCTGTCCGACAGGCAATACAGTGACCACAGTGCAGATAGGGAATAATGCTTACCTGATCTCCAACTTGAAGGCCAGCAGTATTCGGACCAATGTCATCAATGATCCCTGACAGTTCATGTCCCAGAATACGAGGATAGGTAAAATAGGGCTGGTTGCCTTTATAAGCATGCAGATCCGTCCCGCAGATGCCAATCCGCTTGATCGATACAATGGCCTCATGTTCAGCTCGAATGGGTTCGTCGGTATCCTGTATTGTCAAACGATTGATCTCTTCACACACAACAGCCTTCATCTCTATTCCCCCTTCGCTGCTTTCTGTTGTGGTTCGTTATACTCGGGACGACCACTAGTCCACGTTATGTTATGAACGGGGGCCAGAATGCGCAGTACCTCTGCCAAAAGCTCTTCATCGAGTGGTTCATCTACCCACTCGGCATTATGACGGATGTTATTTTCACTTGCGCTGCTCACCAGTGTGGTTGGGATCTGTTCATTGGCCGTAGCAAACTGCACAGCCAGCTTGGCAATATTCGCACCTTGCTCTGCACAGAACTGCGCAGCTTCAAGACAGACTTGTTTGACGCGTTCATCTGCGGGATGCCAGGCGGGCGTGCCTCTTGTACCTAATAAGCCCATCGACAGAGGCGAAGCATTGACGAGGCCAACTCCCTCTTTTTCCAATAACGGCAGCAGGGACAATAGTGAGGTATCATTCAATGCATAATGACAATACGAGATGATGGCATCGGCATCAATCTGCGGCAGCACTTTCTCGAACAGGGGCAGGGGCAGACCACAGACTCCCGCATGACGAATTACCCCCTGCTCTTTCAGTTCCAGCAAGGCTGGATAGGCTTCTTCAATAATGATCTCTGCTGGTGCAAACTCAATATCATGCAGGAACAGAATATCGATATAATCGGTGTGCAGTCGGTCCAGACTTTCCTTGACACTATCCTGAATGCGCTTACGGGAAAAATCAAACTCATTCTCTCCGTATCGTCCCGCCTTGGTTGATAAAATATAAGAACTGCGCGGCTGGCTTCGTATCGCTTCCCCCAGTACCGTCTCTGCCTTGGTTAGACCATAATAGGGTGACACATCTATATAGTTCATTCCTGCATCCAGAGCTGCATGTACCGTACGAATACCTTCCTCGCGGTCAATATCGCGAAATACCGAACCCAGGGAAGACGCGCCAAAACTCAACACAGGTACATCTAGACCGGTCCTGCCAAGCATCCTTCTCTTCATTCACTTGCTCCTTTCCAGCATGTCTGTTGCTCCGTTTCTTTCATTTTAACAGCTCAATATCAATATAAAATATCGCCATATGCGTAATATGTACTCTTTCATGACCTAGGAATGTCCCCTTATGGCAAGCATCCAACAAAAAAACCACGGATTACCCTTCAATGGGCAGCCCGTGGTCTTCATTCTAATACCTAGATATAAATAAATCCTCTTATTAGTTCTGCATGACAAAATCTTGCTGCACGGAATTCTCTTCTTCATCAAACATGCGCAGAATATCGTATCTTGTATTACGCTGTGCCGGAATATAACCCGCCTCACGAATAAGCTGAAGAATCGAGCCAATATTGACTTTGTATGTAGCACCCGCTGCGGATACGACATTCTCTTCAATCATCGTGCTGCCGAAATCATTACAGCCAAATTCAAGCGATTTCTTACCGATTTCAGGACCCATGGTTACCCATGAAGATTGGATGTTTTTGATATTATCAAGTACAAGTCGGCTGATCGCTACCGTCTTCAGGTATTCTTCCGGCGTTTGGCGCTCCAGTTTCAGATTCGTATTATCCGGCTGGAATGTCCAAGGAATGAATGCCAGAAAGCCTTCTGAGTCATATTTGTTCGCAATACACTCATCCTGTGCTTCACGTACACGAAGCAGGTGAAGTGCACGCTCTTCCATCGATTCGCCCAAACCGATTACCATGGTTGCGGTTGTGTTCATCCCGATCCGGTGAGCTGTCTGCATAACGTCCATCCAGTCGCGCCATGAACCTTTCAGACGGCTGATTTTGCGGCGTGTACGGTCATCCAGAATCTCAGCGCCTCCACCTGGCAAGGAATCCAGTCCTGCTTCGTGAATGGCACGTACGACCTCTTCCAGCGTAAGACCATCCGAAACTTCTACCATTTTCATAATCTCCGCTGGTGAGAAGGAGTGCATGGTGATGTTCGGGAAACGTTCTTTGATTGCTTTTAACAGATCCGTGTAATAGCTGAAAGGCAGATTGGGATTCGTTCCGCCTTGCATCAGAATCTCAGTACCGTTCACATCTTCTGTTTCCTGAATTTTCTGGAAAATTACTTCGTCCGGCAACACGTATCCTTCATCTGATCCAGGTCTGCGATAGAAAGCACAAAAACGGCAGTACACATCACACACGTTGGTGTAGTTGACGTTACGCCCAATGACAAATGTTCTGTATGGCTCAGGATGCATACGCTTCATAATAACATTGGCAGCTGCCCCGATTTTGTCGACTTCATTCGATTCAAACAGCTGAATTGTGTCTTCCAGGTCTAATCGTTCGCCCCGAAGGGCTTTATCTAAGATACGGTCTACCGTACTCATCGTAAAAAGCCTCCCTCATGAAGAGAAAATATGTTCACGATCCGTCCCGACTTGTATATATGCCAGCCTTCTGCATGATTGGTTAGTTCCAAACAATTGCTTAGAAATAGGAATTCTAGATGAATTGGAACCTTTCGATCCATTCTGGGTTATTGAAAAAAACGGCTCATTAAATCTATGCATAAGACGCATCGCTTGCAAGTGCTGGTGGCAACATCGCATTTCTGTACTCTGTCTATCGTAACACAGGTTACATGTGAAAAAAAGCACCTTATGGAAAGGTGCCCTAAATTTAAGTAAAAATATTGACATATTCAATCTATTATAATTACAGCTTTTTTAGACTGATTTATTGGTTTTTCAGCTAGCCCAAAATGATGATTATGATTCCTGAAGCGCCTGATCCAGATCAGCAATCAGATCGTCGATATCTTCCAGCCCCACTGAGAAGCGCAGCAGCCCATCGGTAATGCCCCGTTCAAGGCGAACCTCAGCAGGCATCGCTGCATGGGACATCATCGCAGGATAGGACAGAATACTCTCCACAGCACCCAGACTGACTGCCACAATTGGCAGTTTCACCCGGTTAAGCACCGCTTTGGCACGGTCACCCGAGCCTACATCAAATGAGACAACCGCTCCGTAACCCGTGGATTGGCGCTCGTGAGCTTCACGACCCGGATGCTCCAGCAGTCCAGGATAGTATACTGCGGTAATATCGCTGCGTCCGCTAAGCCAGGCAGCCAGCTTCGCCGTGCTTTGTTCACTGTGTGCCATACGAGCTCCAAGTGTTTTCATGCCGCGCATTAGAAGCCAGGATTCTTGAGCACCCAGTACGGTACCAAGCCCATTTTGAAGCTGTTTGAGCTGTCTCCCCAGCTCTTCGGTACGAGCAACGGCAAGTCCGGCAAGTACGTCACTATGTCCACCAAGAAACTTGGTTGCACTATGTACAACAATGTCCACGCCGAGCTCAATCGGGCGCTGATAATATGGCGTCATAAATGTGTTATCGAGAATGGTGATCAGTTCATGTTCCTGTGCCCAGGATGTAACGGCAGCTATATCCGTGATCCGCAGGGTCGGATTGGAAGGTGTCTCCATATAGACCGCCTTTGTATTCGGCTTGATGGCCGCCTTCACTTCTTCAATATTGGTCATATCCACAAACGTCGTCTCAATTTGCATTCTGCTAAGAATGGACGTGAGCAGGCGGTATGTTCCTCCATACACATCTTCTGTTACGATCATGTGGTCACCTGCCGAGAACATCAGGAACACACTGGAGATTGCGGCCATTCCTGAAGAGTAGGCAAATCCTCGAGCTCCACCTTCAAGCAATGTGATGTAATCCTCCAACGCTTGACGTGTCGGATTACCCGAACGGCTGTAATCATGCTGCGGTGGATTAAAGATATCAAAATGATGGAATGTGGATGCCTGGTAGATCGGTACGCTGGAGGCTCCCGTTGTTTTATCCACTTCGTCACCAAAATGCAGCAGCTTGGTATCAAACTTCAATTCGGAGTGCTTGTTGTTCTGCTCACTCATGATGTACGCCTCCTTCAACCTCACGCTGCGCAGCTTCCAGGGCATTCCCCAAATCCGCAATCAGATCGTCTGCATGCTCAATTCCTACCGAGAATCGCAGCAAGCGGTCATCGACACCTACAGCGTCGCGTATTTCGAGCGGGATATCTGCATGCGTCTGCACCGCAGGATACGTCATCAACGATTCAACTCCGCCAAGACTCTCGGCAAAAGCAATTAACTTGATATGGCGCAGCAGCGGTTCAACTAGACGGGCATCTTTAACTTTGAAAGAGAAGATGCCTGTGTTTCCTCTAGATTGTTTCTTCTGCACCTCGTATCCCGGGTGATCTGACAAACCAGGGTGATATACTTCCCCCACGGATGGATGTTCCAGCAAATACTTGGCAATGGTAAGTGAATTATACTCATGACGTTCCATTCGCAGAGCGAGTGTCTTCATGCCTTTCATCAACTGATAGGAATCACTTGGAGATAGTACCGCACCAATGGAGTTATGCAGGAATGCCATTTCGGCTGACAACTCCTCGCCCTTGGTGATAATCAATCCGGCAAGCACATCGTTGTGTCCACCCAGGTATTTGGTTGCGCTATGAACAACGATATCGGCTCCGAGCTCGATAGGACGTTGGAAGAACGGCGTCAGCAGTGTATTGTCCACAATCGTCAACAGGTTATGACTTTTCGCCCAGGAGCTGACCGCTTCAATATCCGTAATCATCATGAGTGGATTGGTTGGCGTCTCGATAAATACAGCTTTGGTGTTCGGCTGACGTATGTCTTCCATGGCCACCAGATCATTCGTGTCCACGTAGCTTGCCGTTACGCCAAAACGAGACAGGATACGCTCTAGAAGACGATACGTTCCCCCGTATAGATCCAGCGAGACAATCAGATGATCGCCCTGTCCAAACATGGCGAAGATCGTTTGCAGCGCTGCCATGCCCGAGCTACAGGCAAAACCGGCATCACCGGATTCGAGTGCAGCTGCAGCCTCTTCCAGTACCTTACGCGTTGGATTGGTCGTACGAATGTAGTCAAAGCCTGTGCTCTGCCCGAGCTTTGGATGGCGGAACGCCGTTGATTGATAGATGGGGAAATTCACGGCACCAGTTCCCGGTTCATTGACGGATCCGATTTGAGCCAAGCGGCTTTCGATTTTCAACTTATTGTCTTCCATTGCAGTATCCTCCTGTAATCTCGATTAGATTTGCGGGCCAATATCGTAAGGCGTCTCCTGATACACATAGTAATTGAGCCAATTAGAGAATAATAAGTTTGCATGTGCCCGCCAGGTTGCCGGAGGAACACGGGATGGATCGTCGTTTGGAAAATAGTTTCTTGGCAGTGCGATATCCAATCCCTTGGATGCATCGCGGTCATATTCCCATTTCAAGGACAATGGATCATACTCCGCATGCCCTGTCACAAAAATTTGTTTGCCGTCTTTGGTGGCAACCAGGAAAATGCCAGCTTCCTCCGATTCGGCCAAAATTTCGAGGTTATCGTTCTTCTCAATATCCTCGCGCCGAACTTCGGTATGACGGGAATGTGGGACATTGAACACTTCATCAAATCCGCGAAGCAGCTGTACGTGAGATTTGTTAATCGTATGTGGAAATACGCCAAAACACTTCTCTTCCAGCGCTACCTTAGGTACACCGAAATGATGGTACAGACCAGCCTGAGAAGCCCAACAGATGTGCATGGTCGATGTGACGTTGGTTTTGGTCCAATCGAAGATCTCCTGGATTTCCTTCCAATAATTCACGTCTTCGAAATCCATTTGCTCAACAGGGGCACCTGTAATGATCATCCCGTCAAAACGGCGGTGTTCAATCTCATCAAAGGTTTTATAGAAAAGATTCAGATACTCCTGTGACGTGTTCTTCGATATGTGGGACTTGGGATGAACCAGAACGATATCAACCTGTATAGGGGTATTCCCCACCAAACGAAGCAGCTGGGTTTCTGTTGTTTCCTTGGTAGGCATCAGGTTTAATATAGCAATGCGTAGTGGACGAATATCCTGCTGGTAAGCATGTGTCTCGTCCATTACGAAGATGTTCTCACCTGCGAGGACTTCCTTGGCAGGCAGTGCGTCTGGAATTTTAATTGGCATGATGTACAAACTCCTCCTTGTGCATAGATAGATGCAGCCATCACAGGCTTGATGTGTTTCACATCAAATCGTTCTAGACTGCCATGAGCTTGTCTATAGGTGGAGAATTGCAAATAGCGCAACGCTCTAACCTGACAAACTCAAGTTCCATAGCGAAAATCAGTGCTGAGAAGTCGGTGCATATAACAAAGACCTTCCTCGGATTCCGAGAAAGGTCATATGTAAATAGATATGCGCCTCTCTCATCTCTCAGTTACAACAGTGCCTCAATGGACACTTAGTCGCTGCAAGAATTAGCACCGTGCGGTATACCGCCGGTTGCCGGGTTTCATCGGGCCAGTCCCTCCACCTACTCTTGATAAGATTTCGCCTTATTCAATTGTGTATTTAGTGTACTTCACCGTCTACTTTAAAACATTAATCCTCTCACGTCAAGCATGTAGTTTTATGTCTGTTCATGTAGGCCGGAACCGTTTGTCTATCGCTGTCATACACTGCTTCAGGGCGCGAAATAGACACATTTTTGCGCTTGAAAGCACCATGTACCAGCGGTATACTAAACAAGTGTTGCAAACCCTTATGTGAGAGGTGACATATTCAATGGATGGCGACCCGAGGCCTGACTGTCAGCCGTATTCCGACAAACTGCATAGAGAATTGACATCAGCATGCCGGCAGCGGGACGTTATTTCCGTTTGGTTATAGAGCGAACGCAGTCCTGACATCCAGGCTCCGCTGCCGACCGGCTGATCTGTTCTTTTTGCGCCCATATTGATGAAAATCCGCCTGTTTGGCGGGTGCAGAAGGAGTGGATGAACGATGAAAATCCGGTTGGTAAACAACGGTGTATTTATCCCGGTGGACGATATTGAGCAGGCGCTGACGCCACCAGCTGAGGGATTTTACTGGATCGATGCAGACGTTGATGATCTGGCGGTACTTCAGCCGCTGTTCATGATGCATGATCTGGCTGTAGAGGACTGTTTGAGTGATGAAGAACAGCGTCCGAAGATTGAAATTTATGAGAGCCATTATTTTATTGTCGTAAACAGCATTCGTTTTGATGACGAAGAGATCTTTTTGCGTGCGGTTAACCTGTTTCTAGGGAGACACTACATCATTAGTGTTACGAAGCAGAAAGTCAGCGAACTGCGGACCTTGAAGCCTATTCTGTGGGAACAGGAAGTCAGCACCCCGGATCGTCTCCTGTATCTGTTGGTCGATTTGATTGTGGATAACTACTTTACCGTCGGCGACCGGATCGAAGCACGCATTGAGAAATTGGAAGAAGATATTTTGATGCATACGAAAAAGTCCCATTTGAATGAAATTATCGGGCTGCGCAGTGAGATTCTGTGGCTCAAAAAAGTGCTGGGACCTCAAAAAGAGGTCATCAACACGCTAAATAAAAAAGACTTGCGTCTGATCGATGATCAACTGCAGAAGTATTTCAGTGACATCTATGAGAATGCTGTGAAAATATCCGAGACGTTTGAGACTTATCGAGACCTGATGGGAAACTTGCGAGAAGCTTACCAATCCAGTATCGCCAACCGGGCGAACGAAATCATGCGCGTGTTTACCGCCATTACAACGGTGTTCATGCCCCTGACGGTCATTACCGGCATCTATGGGATGAACTTCAACAACATGCCTGAGCTGGACTGGAAGTATGGATATTTTGTAGTCATTGGCCTGATGGTGACCCTCGGCCTGAGCATGTTCTTTATTTTCCGCAAAAAAGATTGGATCTGAACCTATTCATTCAAAAAGACGAAGCGCTCCAACCAGGGAGAAACGGCTTCGTCTTTTTTTCTGTACTCAAAAACTTCTCTCGAAACGATATGGGGTGTCTACCCGACGTTCTGCTCTGTTTCTACATGTCTTCGGAATCGAATGCGGATCATGCGCAATCTCTCGTACACTTGCTCCAGATTGCCCCTAACCGGCTTATCTCCGCCGTATACTCTATGTAATACAGGTTTCAGGAAACTGTCTCCCAGCTCCTCGTATGCACTCCAGACCGCCTCCTGCTCCTGCTCAGGCATGATCGCAAGCTCTGCATCCAGGAGGCTATCTGTATCATAACCTTCCGTATCGAGTGTCTCCAGCAGTTCAATTAGCTCTCTGCGGGATAGTCCGGAGCGGTTCACAATCTCTTCCAGAGTATGCCCTTCCTTCATACCCTCAAGCACCTGCTTGCGAGTGGTGAATTTGTCCAGCTCCTGCTTATATTTCTGTTCTTTTTGCTTGTACAACCAGCTCTCATATTCATCTTCAGACAAGACAGACTGTACCCAATCAAGTGGAAAAGCAGTCGAACGCTCTACTCCGCTTGTAAGCTCCATCCACTCCTGACCGTATTCACTTGCCTTGCTCTCCCCAACACCTGGTAACTGCATGAGTTCATCCATGGTTTGGGGTACGAATGCACTGATCATGCGCAGCAAACGATTCGTTGCAATAAAGTATGGGGCCTTCCGGTCAGACGCTGCCTTTCTTCTCCGCCATGTGCATAAATCAGCATATAATTCTTCATGGCCGTAGCGTTCACTATAACAGTGAAGACGCTGTCCACCATAACTGCGTAATTTCAGATCTTCCGTCTCATGAAACAGTCCCTGAATCAATGGCCGGTAACCTTCACTCATTCGAATCGCCAACTGGTGGCGATAAATATGGAGCAGTTCTTCCCAGGAGCTCCCCTCATACCAGATGCTGTCTTCGCGATCTCCTTCCTCATATTGGCTCCACCCGAGATGCCAGGCACCTTCCTCCTCACCAATCCACAGCTGAGCGTGTTCCTCATGTTGACCTGACAATTTGGACAATCTGTTCATGAAAATGACTTCCATCGATTTCCCCTCCTTAATATTGCAGCCTATTCACAGTTAGATGAGCCGCCTCCAGGCAACAAAAAAAGCACCCCTCCTGCAAATTCATTGCAAGAGAGGTGCTTCCTCATTAACCGTAGTATGCTGTTGCTCATATCTTACCACAATGGAAAAATTCGTCAACCACTTGTGATCAATTGAATTATTTGTTCAAAGCCAATTTGGCCAAGGCCAGCGATCCGCACAAACCGGCATTGTCACCAAGGCCTGGCGGAACGACATACTCGTCGATCCCAGAGTGAAGGGCCGGATGCTGAACATATCCATTTAACAGCTCCTGTAATTTGCTGCGTACCATAGGGAACAGATGCTCCTGCTTCATGACCCCGCCACCCATCACAATTTTTTCCGGAGTGAGAATCAGTACATAATTCATGAGTGCGTGCGCCAGATAGTGTGCCTCAATCTCCCAGGCTTTGTGATCTGCTGGCAGCTCATATGCTGGCTGGTCCCAACGTTTATTGATAGCCGGTCCCGCTGCGAGCCCTTCCAGACAGTCCCCGTGGTATGGACAAAAACCTTCATATGTATCCTCAGGGTGTCTGCGTACAAAAATATGTCCCATCTCTGGATGAGACAAACCGTGAACCATTTTGCCGCCTACGACTGCACCGGCACCAATACCTGTTCCGACAGTGATATACAGACAGCTCTCCAGTCCTTGTGCTGCTCCCCAGGTTGCTTCTCCAAGCGCAGCTCCGTTTACATCCGTATCAAACGTCATCGGCACATCAAAATGTTCCTTGAGTTTGCCAATGATATCATACTGACCCCAATGAGGCTTCGGTGTTGTTGTAATATATCCGTACGTAGGACTTCCTTCAATCGGGTCAATCGGTCCAAAAGAACCCACGCCCAAAGCTTCAATCCCCTTGCCTTCAAAGAAAGCGATAACCTGCGCCATCGTTTCTTCCGGTGTCGTTGTAGGAAAACTTACCCGTTCAAGCACCTCACCATTTTCAGTTCCAATCCCACATACAAATTTGGTTCCCCCAGCTTCAATTGCGCCTAAAATCGTCAAGTTAGTCACACTCCCAAGTTAGTTTAAAGTGAAATTCATCTTTGGTTCTGGATGATGATATGTTGTGAATCTACTGCCCACTCTCCAGCTTATCCAAACGTTTCAATAACGTTTGCCTCCAGCTATCTGACAGCGATGGAATAGCCAGTAATGCACGCATTCCGGCAGCATCCTTCTTTCCCTGATGCATGACCCGGTTGGCCTCTAGAACGGTCATGGATGCAGGGTCTGTGCGGATACGCCTGAACGGAGAGTCAGGAGCGACTTCTCCCTCCTCCAATACGCGAAAATAGAAACCGGTATAGCCGCTTTCCTGAAAATATACAGGCAGCTCTTTGAAATCATATCGGGCAGCGAGCTTGAAGCAGGGTTGTCTTGGCTGGCTAACCTGAACCAAAGCTCCGCCCAGTTCATATACATCACCAATCCGGACTTGATCTTCGGAGCAGCCTTCCACCGTTAAATTCTCACCACAAGCTCCCCAGTCCAGCTTGCGCTCCATCAGTTGTTCCAGTACGGAATACCGACTGTAATCGTATACACAAACAGCCTTATCCGGTCCGCCGTGATGCTCCAGGTCCGCCTGGCCATCTCCTGTCATTCCATTGAATGACAGGAAAACCAAGCCGGATACGGGATGTTTGACAATGCCGCTCAGCACTTCACGCTTCTGGCCAGGCAACGGCTGAGGCTTACCCACATTAATGGCAAGAACAGCTGTATTACGTTCTGCTGACTGTTGATCATGTGCAAGTGTCATGTGCTTCATACCTCCCATACGATTAGTACTTTAACGGACGGAGCCGCCAAAAACGAGTGTATTACTTAACAACCGCCCTGGTGAAGTTAACATCTTCCCACCTGCATACAAGCCTGAGGAAGCTCCGCCATCCAGATTCATGGCCTGCTTGGCACCGAGCTTCTGCATGACTGCCGCCCACTCCTTAATGGTAGCTCCCGAGACAGTCGCGAGCATTACCGAACCGTCGGCCATGATGGCGATCCCGCTTCTGGCACCCGAGGCATTCAGAATCTTGGTATCCTTGAATCCTTCGCTGGTTGGGTTCACGGCGACTTTACCGTCTTTTACAAGACGAGGACCAGCACCAACAGCAGTTACCACGTCTCCCCAAGGAATCTCTTTACCTGATGCGTTGGTATATCTATAGTTCATTTCTACAGTCGAACCCACGGCGAAGCGATCTGCAGTCGATTTCTGATTGCCTGTAAAGACCAGTACAGATCCATTCTTCGGAATCGCTACATTGTTATTCGCTACTTTTTTGGTGACAATCCCTTTCTCCATCACAACTGCAGTACCACCCTTGAATCCGACTTTGGGGCCGCGCTCCGGAGTATAGAGCATTGATATGCTCGCATTCGCAGAAGGTGTACGGTTAATGAATGTTGCGTACCAGCTGCGTGACTTACCTGCTGCATCGGTAACTTTACCTGTAAGACTTACCTGAAGTGAATCCATCATTGCTGTTCCATCTTCCTTGAAACCTATCGTTGTTCCGTATCGTCCAATATGTATCACTTTTCCATTTGCTATCAACATGCCATAAGGATCTGGTGCTCCATTATACGCTTCAAAGAACGCCCCATTAATGGCTGCTTGAGCACCATATGATTTTACAATGGAAGGCAATGTTGCCGTTTGTCCTACCTGTTTCTTGGCTAAACCTACAGTCACAGGTGTTCCTTTGGGAATGCTTACCGTTTGTACGGTGAAATTTCGTCCTGCTGCTTTTACTTTCTGTACTTTGGTGCTAATTGCTGCTTTTGCATCGGCTGTTTGCGGAGCGCTTACTGCGCCTGATAATAATACCGGCAAAGCCAGGACGAGGGCCATAGCCCCTGTCCACCACTTTCTACCGGCACGATTTGTCTGCATGTTGCTCACCCTATTGCCACTCCCATCCAAGAGCCCAGGCTCTTCATCTCAAGTTGTTCGAACTTGTCCATCACCGTATCCGGATCAAGACGCAATTCACATACATCCAGTGCGCAGGCTACCGGAACAGCGCAGTGAATCTCTGCCAGTTTACGGGACAGATGCAGCATGTCGAGATCATTCTCAATTTTATTACGTACCGATGGCGTGAGTTTATCCAGATTATCCAGAATACCCTCAATGGTGCCATATTCCTGCACGAGTTTTAGAGCTGTTTTCTCACCGATTCCACGTACTCCAGGGTAATTGTCACTCGCATCCCCCATCAGACCTTTCATATCAATGACTTGACGAGGAGTCAACTGCTTCTCTGCCATGAGAGATTCAGGCGTATACACCATGTAGTTGCCGTGGCCTTTTTTCATAATAATAATGCTTGTCCGGTCATTGATCAGCTGCAGCATATCATGGTCGCCGGTCAGCACCATTACGTTCATATCCGTCTGCTCCGTATAATACTTGGCCAGTGTACCGATGCAATCATCGGCTTCATACCCCTCTGCTCCAATATTCGGAATACCCAAGCTGTCCATGACTTCACGGATCAATGCAAACTGGGGAATCAGATCATTCGGTGCTTCAGGACGATTGCCTTTGTATGCGGCGTATTCTTCACCGCGAAACGTCTTGCCACCCATATCCCAGCAGCATACCACATGACTTGGTCCGAAAGTCTGAACCGCATCCCAGAAATAACGGATAAATCCGTATACCGCATTGGTTGGCAAGCCTGCCTTTGTACGTCTGATATATCCGCTTGCAGATGTCGCATAAAATGCCCGGAACAACACCGCCATACCGTCTACCAGCAACAAAGTAGGTTCATTACGTTGATTCACTTGATTTTGTTCTCTCCTATCTGTATATAGCAATAAAATATCGAAACTAATTCTATTATTATAGCATAGTTACGCCAAGCATCGTTCAGCCAAAAAAGCCCTGAATATTGAACATTTCAGGGCTGTTAATCGGCTTCATTTATGAATGGACAGACACGTCACTCAGCCTGTTGCTAAACGTTGTTCCATTCCTGTTCATACGTCTCTTCCTTGAATCCTACGGTCACCTGCTCCCCATCTGTCACGATTGGACGTTTGATCAGGCGGCCATTGGAGGCAAGCAGACGAATCTGTTCTTCAGCAGACATGCCAGGCAGCTTGTCCTTCAACTGCTGCTCCTTGTACACTTCTCCACTTGTATTGAAAAACTTCTTCACTTCAAGTCCGCTCTTCTGAATGAGCTCGGTTAATTCGGCCTCAGACGGGGGTGTGTCGAAAATGGGGATTAGCTCCAGCTCATGGCCTTGAGCTTCAAGCCATTTTACTGCTTTGCGGCAAGTTCCACATTTTGCATACTGGTATACTTTCAGTTTACTCATTAGCATTTCCTCCTAAGTGCTCCGGTATTTATCTATCGCTTTCCTTGGTTTGCTTCGCAAATCCAAAAAGTCGCTCTACATCAATACCATCGCCATACGTTTAAAACTATTCTAAACAACATAAAACAAGGACTGCCTGTTCCTACGATCGCAGCAGTACCCTGAATATGAACCACAAATGATGATTCGAGATTCCTACAACTCTTCCCTTGGCTTCGCCTCGGTATCTAAACGTTTCTCCAGCGCAGCCATATCTGAAGGAAGAGGTGCATGGAACGTCATGCGTTCCTGTGTAAGTGGATGAACAAACGACAGCTCGCAGGCATGCAATGCCTGGCGATCGATCCACAAGTCCCGTTCTTCCCGCATTGCAGCTGTCTGTTCGTCAATCTTATCCGCAGGTAATGTCTTGTACATTCGATCGCCGATTAGCGGACATCCGATCGATGTCATATGTACACGAATCTGATGCGTTCTGCCACTCTCCAGCTTCAGATTCACCGCACTTGCAGTCCCGCCGTCCCAGCGGGTGATCGAGGTGTACAGCGTTCTTGCCGGATAGCCATCAGGCGTGACAATGCGGCGATGGGGTTCCTCCGGATCACGGTCGATTGCACCATCAACAGACCCCTGTTCGGGAGCAGGATTTCCATGTACAAACGCAATATACTTTTTGTCCACGGTTCCTGCGATCATCTGTTCAGATACATGCTGATGCACATATGGATTTTTGGCAATGGCCAGCACCCCGGAAGTCTCCTGATCCAAACGATGAATGGGTCTAAACCGGAAAAGCTCTCCCTTGGACTTCCAGTAATGAACAACACCATTCGCCAACGTTCCTGTATAGTGTCCATGTGTCGGATGCACAATTACGCCGGCATCCTTGTTAACAATAAGCAAATGCTCATCTTCATACAAAATGGAAAAAGGAATGGATTCCGGCAAAATGTCATCCGATTCCTCCTGTTCCATCCGAATCTCCACGATATCTCCAGCCGATACCTTCACGCTGATATACACGCGCTCTCCATTCAACATAATTCCCTGATCCGTGAGCTTCAGCCTGGACAAGAGCTTGCGCGATACCTGCAGCCGCCGCTGAAGCACGGTTTTCAGCAGCCAGCCATCTTCATGTTCGGGAACGGTGTAGATAATCGGCGAATAATAGCCGCTCATTCTTTGCGGCGGAACACTTTTTTGCTCCGTACATATTCAATATCCGACACCTGCTGTCTGGCATTGGCCGTCCGTGCTACAACGAAGAAATAATCAGACAGACGGTTCAAGTAACGGCGTACTGCAGGATTAATATCCGTATGCTGTCCCAATGTTACCGTGCGGCGCTCTGCACGGCGGCATACCGTACGGCACACATGAAGCGCTGAAGACAGCGGGCTGCCTCCCGGGATAATGAACCGTTCCACTTTCGGGTTTTCCGCATCATACTGATCAATCCATTGTTCAAGCCGGGTGACCATGTCATCCCGCACTTTGTATTTGGTTTCGCTGATTTTCACAAATGCCAAATCCGACCCGCAATCAAACAATTCTTGCTGAACCTCCAGCAAATGTTCACGCAAATCCTCGAATTTCCCCTCTGTATCATCGATCAGACTGATTGCCTGGCCGACAAAACAATTCAGCTCATCGATGGTACCGTAAGCTTCAACGCGGTCATCATCTTTGATCACCCGTCCTCCGATGACCGAAGTTTGCCCTTCATCACCTGTTCGTGTATAGATGCCCATTTGCAATCCCTCCAAATGTTTAATTTCATTCACATGGCAAAACATCGGTTAATTCTTAATATGCCTGCCCTTCTAATCTCAACTTAACCAGTATACTTGACCACTGCTTGATACGGAAATGCATTTTTTTCAGAAACCGCTTGTACCCTTTGCACGTATATATGAATTGGCGTGCTCTGCCCGAGTATACGTCAAATTCAGGTAAATCAAAAGTAGAGGAGACGATTATGCAAAACTGGATAACCGATTTCATGGAACAATACGGCTACATAGGCATCGCACTCATTATTGCGCTTGAAAACGTATTTCCCCCCATCCCTTCGGAGATTATTTTGCCTTTTGGCGGATTTATGACGACGTACACCAGCCTCACTCTTCCAGGTGTTATCATTGCGGCTACCCTCGGTTCTGTGCTGGGTGCAGTAATTCTCTATGGGATCGGATTGCTGATTGATGTGGAGCGTCTGGAGAAAATTGTAGATCGCTGGGGACATATTCTGCGAATCAAAAAAGAAGATATCCACCGTGTTGATGCATGGTTTGACAAATATGGAATGTGGACTGTACTATTCTGCCGCATGGTGCCACTTGTTCGCAGTCTCATCTCCATTCCTGCAGGCATGTCCAATATGAAATTCGGTTTATTCGTCCTCTTCACCACCATCGGGACACTCGCCTGGAACATTATTTTGGTCTCGGTTGGGGCCGCGCTTGGCGCTTCTTGGGAAAATATTTTGCACTTTATGGACGTCTACTCACTGGTGGTATATGCTCTGCTCGCCATTATCGTAGTTGGTTGCGTAATCTGGTGGATCAGACGTATGAAAAAAAGCAAATAAGAAATCGCGTCTCACGCAGCTGAATTGTAATCATATATTTCTCAATATAAATAAGCCTCCGTACCACAGTTTGTGGTTATGGAGGCTTTTGTTTTACCTGGATCTTGACCTAATATACTCAGATATCGTGGTACCGTACTTCTCGCTTCTTCAAATCAATGGCTAGTCCCGATACCACCATGTACATGCGTTCCGAGTGAGACTGCAGTGCACGATTCACCGAAGCCATCCTTGCGGCAAAAATACGTTCCTCTTCCGATGGATACAGGGAACCCTGCATTTCATTGGTAATAACCAGCAGCTTGCCCTGATAAGATAGTAAGGCATCAAGCAGCTGTTGTGTATGTACGCGTTGTTGATCAAGATCATCCGTTGCTCTAAATCCGGCAGCCATCCACGAAGTCAGACTGTCCACAATGACAATTCGCTGATCAGCCAGAAACAGATTTGATTCCCGATTGATCTGATGAATGACTTCCGTCAGGTGATGACCATTTCCGGCTGAAATGGCTCGATAATGAGCGGATGGCAGTTCCGGTATCACCGGATCATGATCGCCTGTGGATAAATAGATTCCTTCCCGGCTGATTTGAGCTGCATAACCTAGGGCAAACCTGGTTTTACCACTACCTATCCCGCCAGTGACCGTAATCAGCAATCCGCTCCCCTCCTTCAGTTACCATACTTATACGCTATTCTGTCAGCGCCTTCAGCACTTTTTTGGATTCTTCAACACTGGCAGCCGATAGCGGAATGGTAGCAAACAGATTTTGGGCGGCATATTCCACATCCTTGAACATCTGCATATCTTCGAGTGGGATGCCATAGAGATGGGTTTCTTGCTTCATATCGGTGCCATTGTCTCCCTGACCATCCTCAACTAACACCCCGCCCTCAAAAACACCACGCTCATACTTCTCAGGGTCAAATGTATCATCTAGCGGAATATTGGAACCATTGCTTCCGTATTGTTTCATATCTGCCTCTGGCAGAATAAAAATATCATGACTGCCTGCTGCGTATTCTACCATAATTTTCTGTACATCATACATGGCGCTTGTAATGACTTCCACTTTAGGTTCCTCGCCCAGTTTTTGCTGCAGATTGGCCTGTAACTGTTCTCCGATTACGGATGGATTACCTTGATTATCAATGATAAAAATGGTAAATCCGTCTTTTCCACCACATCCAGCGAGCAGAAAAATCAATGATACGAGTGCTGTTAGCCCCCAAAATCTCTTCATTCCAGTTCCCCCTTTAGTCTCCTTAGTACAATATATCACAATTGTTCCACGCAAAAAAATAGCCCTTACAAATAAGAGATTTCTTATTCTCACCAAAAAAGAAGACCCCTAAGGGTCTCCTTTAACATTCATATGGGTAACGTTTTCGTAACTATCAATTTATCTCCCTTTTATCGGGTTAGCTTTCATATATTCATTGATCTTCAGATCCAATAAACTGCTGATTTCAATCACAATTTCTGAAGTAAAGGATTTCTCCTCCATAAAAATCTGTTCCATCTTGCGGCGAAGCAGGTGGATCTCATCTTCCAAGGAAATGTCATGCAAAGATTCGTGATCTGGTCTCACCGACCATCGGTCGCCTTGATCGCCTTCAGCCAGGTAATGCCCACGATTAGTCGGTAAATCATATTCTACACAAAACAATGCTAACCCCTCCTTGGAAAATTAGTTTCCAAATATATGAAAAACATATTTCAAATTGAAATTATATCACAATATTTTGTAAATGAAAGTTATTTTTTTCTAAGTTGCAAAATGTCCACATTTCCGAAAACACCCTACTTCTAATTAACCCTCTTTTTGCAGTTTGTAAACAAAATTTCCGATTCGTTCCAAAGCTTCATTCAATTGGGTCACTGAAGTGGCATAAGAACAGCGCAAGAAACCCTCTCCCTGTGGGCCAAACACGTTACCAGGAACAGCAGCAACTTTATTTTCGGTCAGGAGACGTTCGGCAAAAAGATCAGAGTTTAGGCCTGTATTTTGAATACTCGGGAATGCATAGAAGGCCCCCTGAGGTTCATGGCAATCCAGGCCGATGTCTCGGAATCCCTGTACGATAAGACGTCTGCGCTGATTGTAGGATTCGACCATGCGGTCTTTCTCTCCCAGTCCATTTGTTAGTGCCTCCAGCGCCGCGACCTGTCCCATCGCTGGAGCACACATTACGGTATACTGGTGGATTTTCAACATGGCTGCGATAAGTTCCGGATGACCACACATGTAACCAATCCGCCAACCTGTCATGGCAAAAGCTTTGGAGAAGCCGCTCACCAGAATCGTGCGCTCCTTCATATCCGGGATCGAAGCGAAGCTGACATGTTTTTGAGTATACGTCAGTTCTGCGTAGATTTCGTCAGCAATGACGATCAAGTCATGCTTTTTAATGACTTCTGCGATGGGCAGCCAGTCTTCGTACGTCATAATCGCACCGGTCGGATTGCTTGGATAACACAAAATCACCACTTTGGACTTGGGTGAGATGGATGCTTCCAGTGATTCCGCAGTCAATTTGAATTGGTCTTTGGCATACGTTTCGACACCTACAGGAATTCCTCCGCCAATTGAAGCAATTGGTGAATAGGCTACATACGAAGGCTCCGGAATGAGAATCTCATCTCCTGGCACAATTAATGCACGCAGAGCAAGGTCAATCGCTTCACTGCCGCCTACCGTAACAATAATTTCATCCTTGGGATCGTACTTGGTATCAAATTGAGTATCCAGATAATAACTGATGGCTTCTCTCAATTTGGGCATCCCAGCGTTGGATGTATAACTTGTCATACCTCTCTCGAGGGAGTATACGCAAGCTTCACGCATATGCCAAGGCGTAACAAAGTCAGGTTCTCCGACACCGAGCGTAATGATATCCTTGTTGTCACCAACCAGGTCGAAAAATTTCCGAATCCCGGATGGGGGTATCTGCTGAACCAGAGGTGCCAGATACGAGGTCATCTTCTTGTTGTTTCCTGTTGTCTGTTCATTCACTATCATGACACATCTTCCTTTACGGCGAGATCATGAGACGGTTATCTTCCTGATGGTCTTCGAAAATGATCCCGTCCTGTTTATATTTTTTAAGAATAAAATTTGTTTTGGTTGAAAGCACAGAATCAATTGGAGACAGCTTCTCCGATACAAAGTTAGCGACTTCACGCAGGTTGCCACCTTCTACTTCTACGAGCAGATCGTATGCACCTGACATAAGATAGACGGATTTCACTTGTGGATATAAATAAATGCGTTCGGCGATACCCTCAAAACCACGACCACGTTCCGGTGTGATCTGTACTTCAATCAGGGCTGTCACTTTCTCATCGTCGATTTTGCTCCAGTTAACCACCGTAGCATACTTTACAATAACGTGGTCCTGTTCGAGCTGGGCCACAGCGTTCTTGATCTTGTCTTCAGACTCCCCAAGCAGTGTAGACAGCAGCGCCGGAGACCTTCTTGCGTCTTCCTTCAGCAGATCCAGAACTTTTAATTGCAGATCGTTCAAATCTTTCATGACTTTCCCTCCAGCGTCATCCAGGTTCCTGAAAATGAATTAATACTTATATTACATGAATTTAACGTCTGTGCAAAGCTAAAAACCGCCTGCCCTCAATTCAGGCAAGCGGTGGTATGGTCTGGACAATCTGTGCTTTAATCCTTATTCTCCGTTATGCTTCAACCTGTTCGCAAAAAGGTTACATGTAATAAGGGTTACCGTAATTAGGTTGATGCTGAGGCACATTCGGTGCCTGGCTATATGGACTGGACAGCGTATTCTTTTCCTGAATGAACTGATGGCATTTTTGCTGCGTTTGTTGTGCAGACTGAATCGTTTTGTCCAGCTCGCTCCGAGCGGCTTTGGAAGATGCGGAATACATGTTGTTCTGCTGCATCAGGTTAAACAGCTCTCCTTGCAATCTAAGGGTATCGTTCGTGAGATCTGTAAACATTCTGCGGGTAACAGGGCAGGAAGATTCAGTCGTTGCTGTAGTATATTCACGGGAAGTTCGTCTTAAATCCGCAAGAATCGACTTCAGCAGATCCTGCTCCTGCATAAAATTTCCACCAGATGACAAAGATTGAGAGTACACGCGGTTTCCTCCTATACATTTAATATCTTGGGACTACCTAAGACTGTGTTGGTGCAAGGGACTGATGCTGCTGAAGAGCATTGACGAGCGTGTTCAGATGCTGTTCATGTGAGCGTACATACTGATTCAGAGCTTGCTGGATTTGCGGGTTATGTGTGATGGAAGCTGTTGCTGCACACTGTTTGATCAGCATTTCTTCATTGGAGATCGAATCCGCAATATAGTTCAGTTCCTTGGGGCTAAGCGCCTGCATCTGCGTATTTTGCATGTGCTTTTTTCCTCCTTAACCTAAAGTTAATGCGAATTTATTGTTACCTTGTCCTGCAAAAGTATACTTATTTAACAATCCAAACCGAGGTGAGTCATGATGGAACTTATTAATGGCAATACATTCTGGCCAAAAACCTTTACATCCCATTTCAATTACCCTGCTCTTGAGGGCGAGATCTCCTGTGACTGTCTCATTATTGGTGGTGGGATGGGAGGAGCACTATCTGCCAAGCTGTTAACCGATAGAGGTTTGCATACTGTTGTGATTGATAAAAGAGAAATCGGTCATGGCAGCAGTATGGCAAACACCGGACTACTTCAATATTCCAATGACAAAACGCTTACTTCCTGTATAAATACCTTTGGCGAACAACGCGGGGTTCGTTTTTATGAACTATGCCGTACTGCCATGAGGCAATTAGAAGAGACCGCTTCGAGTCTCGATCTTGATCCATGGTATATTCCTCGTAACAGTTTGTACTGTGCAAGCCTTGAAGAAGATGTCGCTCTTTTGGAAGAAGAATACCATACGCTCAAAACCCATGGCTTCGATGTTGAGCTGTGGAACCGGGACAAAATTAGTACCCACTTCCCATTCAGCAAACCGATGGCGCTGTATACCCAAGGAGATGCCGAAGTTAACCCTTACAGGCTGGTACACGGCCTCCTGCAGTCTGCTTCAAAAGAAGGAGCTCAGGTGTACGAACGGACGGAGATGATCCATTGTGAATATGGTGAAGAAGGTGTCCTCTGTTACACTCCGAACGGAACAATTCGCGCCAAGCAGGTTATCTTCTCTACGGGTTATGAGACCCAGGAGATCAAAAATGACCGTGGTGCATATCTGAAGAGCACTTATGCGATTGCAACCAAGCCATTAAGAGATCTTAGCAGCTGGTACAATCACAGCATGATATGGGAAACGGCCCGTCCATATTTATACATGCGGACCACCCCAGATGGCAGAATTATTGCCGGAGGTCTCGATGAGGAAATTCCGCGTGAAGATCAGCGTGCAATTCGGGCCGAGCATAGGGGCGAGGATTTACTTAAAAAGGTATCTAACTACTTCCCACTTCCGGATCTGGAAATAGACTATGCCTGGGAAGCTGTATTCGGCAGCACCCATGATGGACTTCCGCTGATTGGCCCGCATCCTGAATACCCGAACTGTTACTTTATCGAAGGATATGGGGGCAACGGGACAGTATATAGCATGATTGCTGCATCCATTCTTGCGGACGTGATTACTGGGAGCCATAACGAAGACATGGAACTGTTCTCTCTGACCAGAACCACTAAACCTTCCCCCGTGTAAAATAGAAAAAGGTGCAGATCAGGAATGGCTTTCCTGAATCTGCACCTTTTTCTGTTGTGACCAAAACGGATCAGGACGCTGGCTTACCCTGCTCCGGCCCTACTAACAATTTACGCATAAAGACCCAGCCGACCAATGGGAAAGCTCCCAAAACCACAATGAGCCAGGTTAACGTACGAAGTGAAGGGCCATTCATTACAATAATGATAAACACCGCAAGACCAGCTAGGCGGCCTGTCATCAGACAGAGCTCCCTTAAAACGACAAGTTCAACCCTTTTCTCCACATTTTCGCCGCTCATGCCCATCAAGTCGAATCCTGCCGCAATCATGGGCAGCATGTATAACGGCATGGCCAGCGCTGAGCCAACCCCCATAATCAAAAGTGTGCCATAGCTTACCTTCCAGATCAGAGGCAGAAGAACGAGAAATAATATAATTGCCCCCGTCAGCATACCTTTCGATCTATAATGCGGTTTGAACCACTTGCCCGCCATCCAATAACTGACCAAAGCTACGGCGGATGTAATTAATGAGAACTGACCCAGCTTGTACTCCTGTTCCGTGGCTACATAAACGAGCAATGCAATTAGAAAGGCGAATACGCCCTCCCTTACACCTTGGGCAGCCAATCCTAGCCCCAGCGGTCTCCACTCGCTGCCTGATCTTGATAATTGCTGCCAGGGTTCCGACCAGCGATAGGTGCCGCTTACTTTTCTCTTTTTCAAAAAAAAGCTGAAGACAACGGCAATCACGTATATCACAAGTGACACGGTAAAAATGAGCCGATAACCCGAATTATCCGCCATCTTCGAGATAATCAATCCCGAGAACCAGGGACCAATGATTCCTGTCATGGAGCCCAACAACCCGACCCATCCATTGAACAGGTCCCTGTTCTCCCGGTCCGTTACTTCAAAGTACACCACATTAAAAGCGATCCAGAACAGACCCAGAGCACATCCGAGCAATATGCCGAGTGGCCATATCCAATCCACCGCTCGTGGTCCAGCCCACAGAACAAGCATATAAAAAATGCCAGACAATGCTGTGCCTAGACGCAGCGCACTCATTTTATTATGTTCTTTGACCCATTTACCGGCTAACCAGAATGTCAATCCAAGTGCAAGCTGTTGACTTACTGTAAACCATCCCAGCATCGCATAGTCCGGACGGCTCTTCCATAGATATACATTCAGAAATGTCCCCGACAAAGCTCCGGCTAACACAAACAATCCATTCACGCCCAGAAGCAGAATGGATTGTCGGCCCAGAGATATCTTCATCTGCTCCCTCCTTATTCCGCTTGAAGTCAGCGCTTCGCGGCAAGTCTCAGGGTTAACGTACCCCAAGCAGAGGAAAAACATGACGAATCTCAGGAATATTTCATTTTAATGGAGTGGAAATTACTTCTTGGCGCTCAGATTTTGAATCAGGCGCAGACGATCATCTTCAGACAAACTATATTGAACTTGGAAACAGCCGGAGCAGACATACATTTGTACTGTAAATGGTGCATCCAGCAGGGAATCTGTTCTTGAAACCGCGTTAGCTACAGGAGTGAATGTGTCCTTCGTGGACGTTTGTGTACCTGCGAGAATCATGAATTCACGGCAATGTGGACATTCCGGTACTTCTTCCTGCAGATCCAGCTGTTTCTCCACACCTTCTTCATATAGGATTAGATCATTTCCATCGTCCGCATATTTGGTTAGTGTTCGCAGTTCAGGCAATTTCAGTTCGACTTCATCTCCCCACAATGCCGTGAGGTCAGTGGTTTGATCGCTGTCCTGAGCATCATCAACATCATAAATATCGCCGGCCTCATCTTCGTCCTCTTCTTCTCCAATGTTGATGTTCAGCGTACGATAACCCTTCAGTTCATTGTGACAATAGGGACACTCTTCTTCAGGGCCCAATTCCTCATCCCATACAATCTCGGTGTGACACCACGGACATACTGTTGTTTCCAATTGAATCAACCTTTCTTTTATACAATCTTATTGTCAGGTGTTCATGACGTATATTACACCGATAGCAAAAAACACAATAGAAGCCGCAAACAAAATTCGGATCAATATCTTCATGCCAGGTCCCCCTACATGATGCTCGCGCCGATGACAAATGACAACGAGACAGAAATAATCATGGATATCAAGCCCACTGCCCGGTTATCCCGCTCAATTTCCTTGTCAATGGAGAATACCGGTGTCAGAAACTCAAACAGAAAATAAGCAATAAGCAGTAGAGCAAAGCCCACAAACGACCATGTCATGGCTTCATAGACAGAAGACTTGGCCTGTATGCAGAATCGAAGCACATTGCAGATTCCGAAGATCTTGCCCCCCGTAGCCATGGCAACAGCCACATTGCCTTTCTTGATCTCATCCCAACATTTGTATTTGGTTACAAGTTCAAAACAAGCCAGAAACACAAGCAGCTCCATTATGGCTACCGAGAAAAACCCGAGTACCATCCCCAAGGGATGAGACAGCAATTGGTCAATCGTCCCTTTCACTCACTGTTCCCCTTCCCTGTCCCACTGCCCCTCTCACCACGCAGTGGAACACCGTTGTTTCAAGGTCCGGCTATTCCAATTCTGCAACCGTTACGCCGTTTCCGCCTTCTCCGTAATTGCCCAGCCGGTAACTTTTAATATGTTTATGCTTACGCAGATAATCCTGAATACCGGAACGCAAAATTCCCGTCCCTTTACCGTGAATAATATAGATCTGACCCAGATTCGCCAGGAAGGCTTCATCGATAAAACGGTCCGTCTCCATCAATGCTTCCTCCAGATTGGTTCCTCGCAGATCAAGTTCGCTCTTCACGTTGTCATCACGTGTACGCTTCATGCTAGTGACCGGTTTCTGCTTAGGCTTGGCTTCTGGCGCAGATTGCTTCAGTTCCAGATCATCCAGGGATACTTTCATTTTCATAATCCCCAGCTGTACTACTGCTTCTTTGGTTCCCGATAATTCCACGACATGCCCTTTTTGGTTCAAGCTGTACACATGAACTTCATCCCCTGGGCCGATCGCCCGGGTTTTTGGTGCTGATGGAGTACGCTTCACTGTCTTTTTGCGTCTCTCCGGTTCAGCTTCATCCAGCTGTTTGCGGGCAGCAATCAGCTTATGCTCTTTCACGGATGCGCCTTCCTCCATCGCAAGCTGACGCAGGTCCGCAATAATTTTCTCTGCTTCGGCTCTCGCCTTGTCCACGATGTTACGAGCATCTTCCTCTGCTTTTTCAATCCGGCGTTCACGCTGCTGCTCCAGCTTCTCCAGCTCGGACTGATGACGACTGCGCAGTTTCTCCATATCCTGACGCAGTCGCTCGGCATTTTCCCGTTCCTGCTCGGCTGTAAGCCGGTTTTCTTCCAGGGAAGCAATCATGTGTTCTACACGCTGATCCTCTTCCTTCACTTCGCCACGGGCGTAGTCCAAAATGTATCCTGGCAAACCAAGGCGCTCAGCGATCGCAAATGCGTTGCTTCGTCCCGGAACACCGACCAGTAAACGGTAGGTCGGGCTTAGCGTATTCACATCAAACTCCATGCTGGCATTAATGACACCTTTGCGTTCATAAGCATAAGCTTTCAGCTCACTGTAGTGTGTTGTCGCGACCATGCGGCATCCTGTCTGATGCATATGTTCCAGAATGGAGATTGCCAGTGCCGATCCTTCGGCAGGATCCGTTCCTGCACCAAGCTCGTCAAGCAGCACCAGACTTTTGGTAGTCATATTTTTCAGAATTCGGATAATGTTCGTCATATGGCTGGAGAACGTACTCAGATTTTGCTCAATGCTCTGCTCGTCCCCAATATCGGCATAGATTGCGTCAAATACACAGAGCTGACTGCCATCTTCAGCAGGAACGAACAAGCCGGACATCGCCATCAGGCTTAGTAATCCAATCGTTTTGAGTGTTACGGTTTTACCACCCGTATTCGGCCCTGTCACAATAATGGATGTATAGTCATTGCCCAGTTCAATGTCCGTCGGCACCACATTTTCAATCGCAATCAACGGGTGGCGACCTTTTTTGAGCTTAATAAACCCACGATCATTCATGCGCGGCAAGGTGGCCTTTAATTCACGGGCATGCCGTGCTTTGGCGAAGATAAAGTCCAGGGAGCCCAGCAAATCGACATCATACAACAGCCACTCACCCTGCTCACTGACAAGTGCTGTCAATTTCTGCAAAATCACTTCAATTTCGCGTTCTTCCCGGATTCGGGTCTCACGCAATTTATTGTTCATCGCTACGATAGACTCTGGTTCGATAAACAGCGTGGCTCCTGAACCGGACTGATCGTGTACGATTCCGCCGAAATATGAACGATATTCCGCTTTTACCGGGATAACGAATCGGTCTCCACGAATGGTGATCAGCTGATCCTGAAGCATTTTGGATACGGTGGAGGAACGGATCATGGAGTCCAGTTTCTCACGGATTCTGGCTTCTCCCCCGCGCAGCTCACGTCGGATCTGGGCCAAAGTTACACTGGCACTATCCGCCACTTCTGCATTGTCATCAATACAGACGCGAATCGCGTCTTCCAGTGCTTTTTGCTCTGACAACTGATCACTGATAAAGAACAGGGACTCAATCTTCTCATCTTCGTGAAGAGCGGCAATCTGGCGTTTCAAACGGCGAGCAGCCAAGGTTGTATTGGAAATCCCGAGAAGTTCATGCGGATTCAGGGTTCCTCCAATTTCGGCCCGTTTGACGGATGCCGTGATGTCCACAATGCCTCCAAAAGAAGGCGACCCTTTCAGACGATCAAAAGTGAAGGCTTCATCGGTCTGCTGGAGCAGCCGTTTTACTTCTTCCAGTTCACTGATGGGTTCCAGTTGTTCCGCTTTCTTCTTACCCATGGTTGTTTGGGCATAGCTTTGCAATGTATTTAAAATTTTGCGGTATTCCAGTGTGTGTAAAATTTTCGTGTCCAAGTGTACAACTCCTTCCAAACTATATCTGTATTATAACGAAAGAAACTTTACTGCGCTATTTAACGAATCCTTCCACACATAAGTTCTGACATCATGCCGCAAACTACAGGTGTCAGGATTTTGCAACCTCTCCATGTGTGATGGTTCCAAAAGCATAATCCGATCTGAACTTAAAGGAGGTAAACACGTTGAACTTCTTGGGACATGTCGTACGTTTTATCATCGCTGCAATCGTATTAATGATTGTCAGCTGGATTGTTCCTGGATTTGCCGTCGGTGGTTTCTGGAGCGCTCTGCTGCTTGCTCTGGTTATTGCGCTGCTCGGCTGGATCATTGAAGGCGTCTTTGGCAAAAGGGTCACTCCTTTTGGTCGCGGAATCGTCGGCTTCATTGTCAGTGCATTGGTGATCTGGCTTGGTCAATATATTGTTGACCATGTCGAAGTTAGTTTGCTTGGCGCTATTCTTGCTGCGTTGGTGATTGGGATTATCGATTTGTTCATTCCGGTATCCACACCTTTTGAAGCAGGACGAAGCTCCAAGAATAACTAAGAAGCATCTAATCATGCAACTGCATGCAACACCTGCGATTTTTCCTTCAACCTCTGATGGCCATATGCCAGAAGGGGTTTTTTCATTTCCATAACCTCTCGGTCATTCCTCAAGATTAGAGAGAGAACCTTACTAACTAATCTTCAAAAAAACGACATAGCCTTCATGTACAGGCCTTACCATTTTGCGGTATGATGACTTGAGAAATGATTAAAATTTCATCTATATCATGCTTAAGGAGGCTCATGATGAAAAAGACTATGGCTTGGCTTGCAGCCTGCATGTTAATTCTGGTTCTCGCCGCTTGCGGAGGAAGCAAACCATCTGCAGACTCGGGCAGCAGCGGTGAATCCGATGCTGAAGTAACCGCAAGTGAGGAACTCGTCATTAAAGCGAGCAACTATGAATTTGACCAACCGGAATACCATCTTAAAAAAGGGGTCCCTGTTAACATTGTTTACGAAAACGTCAATGGTAATCATGGCATTCTCGTTCCTGAGCTGAATCTTCAGCTGGACACCAGAAACAGCTCTAAGGTCATTACCCCTGACAAGGTTGGAGAATTCGAGATGTCCTGCTCCGTGTTCTGTGGAAGTGGACATAGCAGCATGATCTCCAAAATTATTGTCGAAGAATAAGTCCCAAGACAATGAGCCCCCGTAACGACGGGAGCTCTTTCTGTATTATAACAAATTATACAATCGTTCGATGCCCATGATTTTAGTTATGATCTGATGCCCTTAGGTCTGATCCTGTTCAATCAATTCGATCCATTCGTTATATTCCGTCTGCAATTTCGTATATTCATCCCGCAGCTGGCGATACTCCATGTTCAGCTGCTCTGCCTTCTCCTGCTCCATTTCGCGTTCAACCTGCAGCAGTCTAAGCTGATTCGCAGCGAGTTCGTAGCGCTCACCAATCTCCAGCAGTTCATTTTCCATCGTTTGTTTCTCTTCTATGGCTTCGTTACGGAGCTTATCGAGCTGCTCACGCTCCTGTTCTAGCGCCTCTACCTTTTCAACACTGGCGGCACTTTCCTTCTGCCAAGCATTCAATTCATTCTCAAGCAGGTTCCAGCGTTCCTGCCAGGATTGCTCCTGTACGGCCCATTCATCTGCACGACGCTGCCAGACCTGGTCCTGCTGCTCGGCTTGTTCCACACGAGAGAGTAACCCGGTTTCCCGCTCCTTTAACTCATCCAGTTGTAATATAAGCTCTGCCTGTTTTGCAGACAACTCTTCATGCTTAATCTGCCATTCAAGTGCTTCTTCCTCTGTCTGTGCAAGCAAGTTCCTTTGTTCTGCGATTTGCTCAGTTAGCTTGGCAGCATGCTCGCCGGATGTTGCAATTGCTTGTTCCAGTGCCTGCTTTTCTTGATCCAGTTCAGCCAGCTTGCGCGTGTGATTTTCCTCCCGCTGCAATGCATCCCCATAATCGTTGCGGATTTGTTTATAGGATTCCTGAAGTTGGTTTAGTTCTTCACGGATCCGGTTCAGCTCCTCTTCAAGCTGTTCGCGCTCCTGCTGCACACGACTTGCCTGTTCGTTATAGCGATTCGCTTCTTCTCTGTAACCACGAGCTTCTTCCTTAACCACGGTTAATTCATCATGGAGGGACTGTACACCAGACTCCAATGTTTCATTCTGTTCTGCTGCCTCAAGCACCTGAGTCTCCAGCTCTCCCATTTCGACAAGGCGCTGTTCGGCCAGGTCTTTCCATGATTTTTCGCTTTCGGTAAGCGTGCTGATTTCATTCTGCAGCGTTCGTACGGCAGCATGAGCCTGCTCCAGAACTTTCTGCAATCTTCGTTGTTCATTCTCGGACTTCTCTTCGGCTTCACGAAGCTTCTGAATATCTTTTTCAAGCAGTCCATGCTGCTCCTGAACTTTCCGAAGCTGTGCTGCAAGGGAAGTTTCTCTCTCCACCGTCTCGTTGTATTGTTGTTTCCATTCCTGCTCCGTTTCACGAGACTTTTGCAAAGCGATTTCCGTTTCACGTAGCTGCTCTTGGAGCTGGGTACTGTCTTCCTTCAGCTGCCCCAACTGCTGTTCGAGTTCCGTTATGCGACGAGCCTGAACTTCCTGATCCTGTTTGCGCTGTGCTTGTTCCTTGCGCAATGCATCCTGCTCAGCGCGTTCCTGCTGGAGCTGCTGTTCCTGATCAGCAGCCACTTCCTGTGCCTCTTCAAGCTGCTTGCGTATATCCTTAAGCTGGTTCTCAATTTCCGCTACACGACTCTCAGCTTGTGTGCGCTCGTTTTCCAGCTGCTGCAGCAGTTTCCCTCGTTCTTCCTGCAGTTTGGCCTCAGCATTAGCTGCGGCTTCTGTGAAATGAGAAGCTGCCTCGGCTTTTACTTGTTGTAATTGCTCCTCATAGGCTGCTTCTTTTTCCATCCATTCCAATTCGGCCTGCTCTGAAGATTCGTGGAAATCGGCTTTTAGCTTTTCGATCTCTGTTAAGTGTTCCTCTTTCGTTTGTTGTAGCTGTGATGCCTGCTCTTCCTGGACCTTGCCAAGCTGGAATCTTAATTGCTCTTCTGCCTGCTGCTTCGCCTCTTGCAAACGCTGATCCGTTTGGGATTGAAGTTCACGGTATTGAAGCTCAGCCTCTTCCTGAACCTTCTTCAATTGACTCTCAGCCTGTTCCAATTCGGACAAAATCGCAGCCTCGGCTTCTTCTTTGGCTGCCTGTACCTGCTGTGCTGCCTTTGCCTCGATTTTCTGGCGTTCTGCGACAGCACGACTCTCCGCTTCCTTCATCTGGGCTGCTGTTTTATCCTGCAGTTCCTTGTACTGTCCTGCTGCCTTCGCCTGGCTCTGCTGCAACTCGGCTGCAGCACGTGCTTGTACTTCTTTTAGTTGGGCTGCTGTTTTATCCTGCAGTTCCTTGTACTGTCCCGCTGCCTTCGCCTGGCTCTGCTGTAACTCAGCTGCAGCACGTGCTTGTACTTCCTTCAGCTCTGCAGCTGCCTGTGCCTGAGCCTGCTTAAGCTGGTTGGCCGCCTTCTCTTCGGCTTCTTTCAAGCGCAATTTCATCTTCTCTTCGGCTTCCTTCAGCTGCGCAGCAGTCTGTGACTGCAACTTTTGTTCACGGGCTGCAGCCTGACTTCGTTCCTGTTCAAGCAATGATTGCAGCTTGTTTACTTCATCCTGCTTCTCGGATTGCAGCTTCGCCATAGCCTGCTCTGCCTCAGTCTTCTGCTTGGTCGCTTCAGCCAGCGCCTGGTCACGACGCTCCAGCTCCTTCTGATGTTCACTTTGAATGGCATTCAGCCTGTTCAATTCATTTCGAAGTTCTGTCCGTTCACCAGTCAGCATTTTCAGTTCATTACGGATCTCCTGGGTCTGAAGAGACTGTTCAGCCATATGTACAGCCGCCAGTACCGCAATACGCGGGGTATCCAGACGGGAATGGCTCTTGGAAATTGCGCTCATGCGCTCATCCACCAGATTAGCTACTTGTTTCATATAGTCGGCACTGCTGCCAACCAGTTTATAGGAAGTCCCGTAGATCTCTACGGTGACGCGTGTACGATCAGGTGTAGTCACAGTTGTGCCCTCCTTCAAGTCTGTATGTTGATTCTAAGCTGTAATGACAAAAAAGTCACATCGATCCTCTAATGCTAAGGATTCGATGTGACTTCAAGCAATTCCTGCTAATTGTTGTTCAAAAAATTGGCTTCTGTTCTATTTGCGCAATTCTGCTCCGAATTGCTCCTCCAGACGGGCAACCACACGAGCATGAACCTCGGTGATTTCCTCGTCCGTCAGTGTACGCTCGTGGTTGCGATACACAAGCGCCATCGCCACACTCTTCTTGTCTTCACCCAGTTTGCTGCCTGTGAACACATCGAATACCTGTACGGTTTGCAGCAGCTCTCCTGCAGCCTCACGAATCGAGCTGAGCATGGCTCCTGCTTCAATGTCTTTACTTACGACTACGGCAATATCGCGCTCAACAGCCGGGAAACGCGGAAGCTCACGGTAATGGATATCCACGTCAGCTTCACTATAGATTGCCTCAAGAGCAATCTCTGCGATATACACATCGTTCAGATCATATTGTTGTTGAAGTTCAGGATGCAATTGACCCATGGTACCGATCAATGTACCTTCACCGCCGTCCTTCCCTTCCAAATACACGGAGGCAGAACGTCCTGGATGGAACCCTTCCGGACTGTTTGCAACAAGACGAATGCGTTGTTCCAAACCAACATAGGAGAACAGGTTCTCAAGTGCACCTTTCAGATCGAAGAAGTCCACTTTTTCTACCCCTACATTCCACTGCTGAGCGGCACGGTTACCTGTAAGCAGTAAGCTCAGGACCGGAATTTCATACGGCTGCTTCGTCAGCTTTTCTTCTTCGGTGAAGAACACGCTGCCCACTTCGAATACAGCAAGTGAATCCTGCTTCCGGTTCATATTGTACACTGCTGCATCCAGCATTTGCGGCAGAACGCTTGTGCGAAGCACGCTGCGATCCTCACTCATAGGCATAGCCAGCTTCACCGCCTTGCTTCCTGCAGTCAATGCCGGGAACAAGGATGCTTTATCCGGATGTACAAAGGAGTAGCTAATCATTTCCTGCCACCCGCTGCCTGCGAGCAGTCCACGGATGGTACGGCGCATTGCTTGTGAGCGTGTGTAGGCTCCTGGTGTTGTCGGTCCTTCAATTAATGTAGTTGGAATGTTGTCGTATCCATACAAACGGGCAATTTCTTCAAAGAGATCTACGTCACGAGTAATATCGCCTCTGCGCGTTGGTACTTCCACATCAAGCAATCCTTGTTCAGCATCGCCGCATGCAAAGTGCAGACGAGCAAAAATGGTTTTCACCTCAAGCAGTGAAAGGTCGGTTCCCAGATAACGGTTCAGTCTGTCGAGTGACAGCTGGATGACAACCTTCTCTGCCACCTCGGCTCCAGCTTCCACAATTCCCTGGTGTACTTGGCCTTCAGCATAGCGCTGAATCAATTCAGCCGCACGGTCCAGTGCCGTGATAACAGCCCCCGGGTCAACTTCCTTCTCAAAACGCATGCTAGCTTCGGAACGCAGCCCCAATTGGCGCGACGTTTTTCGAACCGTTCCGCCGTCGAACTTGGCGGACTCGAGCAGCAGATTGACTGTGCCTTCCGATACCTCGGAATTCTCGCCACCCATAACACCCGCAATGGCTACCGGTTTCACGCCATCGGTAATCAGCAGCATATGCGGTTCCAGCTTACGTTCCTGACCATCCAGGGTCACGATCGTTTCGCCTTCCTTAGCCATGCGTACTTCAATATGACCTTTTTCCAGTTTATCTGCATCAAAGGCGTGCAGCGGTTGACCGTACTCCAGCATCACATAGTTCGTGATATCCACGATATTGTTAATTGGACGAACACCAGCCGCCATCAGACGGTTTTGCATCCAGAGCGGAGAAGCTCCCAGTTTGATACCCGTTACATAACGGGCAGCATAGTGACTGCATTGTTCCTGCGCCGTGATTTCCACCGAGATATGATCGGCAGCAGCATCACCGACTTCAACCAGCTGTTCTTTCGGATTAGGCAGCTTCACTTCACGACCCAGAATGGCGCCAACTTCATAAGCTGCACCGCGCATGCTCAGGCAGTCGGAACGGTTTGGTGTCAAATCCAGTTCAAGCACATGATCGTCCAGACCAAGCACCTGGCTAATTGGTGTGCCGATTTCCGTTTGCTCCGGCAGGACAAGAATGCCTTCCTGCTGATCTTTAGGAAGCAGCTTGTCATTCATGCCAAGCTCTTTTGCAGAGCAGATCATGCCAAGTGAAACGACGCCGCGCAGCTTGGCTTTTTTGATATCCAAACCGCCAGGGAGCTTCGCTCCAACCAGGGCTACGGCTACCTTTTGACCCGCATCCACATTTTTCGCACCACATACGATCTGAAGATCCTCTTCCTGACCGGCGTCAATGATGCATACGTTCAGTTTGTCCGCATCCGGGTGCTTCTCCTTGCTCTTCACATACCCTACAACCACTTTGTTTACGCCCTGGTTGCGGTTTTCCACTACATCGATTTCGATCCCTGCACGTGTAATCTTCTCTGCCAGTTCCTGTGGCGTCACACCTTCAAGGGCAATATAATCAGACAGCCAATCTGTCGATACTCTCATGGACGTTCACTTCCTTAATCTATAAATTGGTTTAGCTAAATTTCCTTTAGCGCTTGCTTATCGTAAAGTTTACAGCCGTCCGAATTGCTTCAGGAATGCCATATCACTGTTATAGAAATGACGAATGTCATCGATACCGTACTTCAGCATCGCAATACGTTCTACCCCCATACCAAACGCGAAACCGCTGTACTTCTCCGGATCATATCCACCCATTTCCAGCACCTTCGGATGAACCATTCCGCCGCCCAGAATTTCAAGCCATCCGGTTTGTTTACATACTCGGCAGCCGCTGCCGCCGCATTGTACACAAGTAACATCCACTTCAGCACTTGGCTCGGTGAACGGGAAGAAGCTTGGACGCAGACGAATTTCAGTGTGAGCACCGAACATCTCACGCACAAATTGCAGCAGTGTACCCTTCAAGTCGCTCATGCGAATGTTTTCGCTGATGACCAAACCTTCAACCTGATTGAACTGGAAGGAATGCGTAGCATCGTCATCATCACGGCGGTATACTTTACCCGGGCAGATGACCTTGACAGGTACTTCCCCTTTCATGCTTTGCATGGTACGTACTTGCACCGGAGACGTATGGGTACGCATCAACAGGTCTTCGGTTACATAGAAGGAATCCTGCATATCGCGCGCCGGGTGGTTCTTCGGCAGGTTCAGTGCTTCAAAGTTGTAGTAATCCATCTCCACCTCAGGACCTTCCGCTACGCGATACCCCATGCCGATGAAAATATCTTCGATTTCCTGTACCACTTTGGTTAGTGGATGCAGACCGCCTTGACGTCCACGACGTCCTGGCAGGGTGACATCAATGGTCTCGGACTGAAGACGCTTCGCCGTCTCTTCCTTCTGGAACTGCTCCTGCTTGCTGTCGATGACTTCCTCAATGGCACCGCGAACGTCGTTGGCCACTTGCCCGATTACGGGACGTTCCTCTGCACTAAGTGCACCCATGCCACGCAGGATTTCAGTCAATGCACCCTTTTTCCCCAAATACTTCACACGCAGATCACCAAGCGTCTGCGGATCGTTCACGCCGGACAATTGTTCCAGCGCTTCAATCTTCAATGCTTCTAAACGTTCTTTCATGTGTAATTGCCCCCTTTATGTGGTGTTATTGCAACAAAAAAAGGCCTTTTCTCCCCAAAAGGGACGAAAAGACCGTGGTACCACCCTTGTTAGACATCCGGTGCTGACTGGCCCTTCTGGCCTGCAACACGTCTGCCTCACTCTGTACGGAATAACGACCGTTAACCGTTTGCCCCTACTGCTGAGCCTCAGCAATTGCTGCCAAGTCAAGTTCAGGGAACCGCTTCGGAGTGAATTTCGGCAGCCTTGTTCTACAGAAACGCTCTCAATCTACGGCGCTTCCTCCCTGTCCAGAGGCACTGCTTACTTGTCTCCATCATCACGTTTGTTAATGAATCAAACCTATATCGACGTATTTATCGATGATCGTTCATAATTATATGCAAATTCAATCGAAATAGCAAGCCAGTCAATCATCTATTTTTTGCTCGCATCCTTCCGCCTAAGCTGAATTAACCGCTCTTGAATGTCACGGATCTCAGCGGCTTCCGCAGCTCGTTCTTCAGCAGCTTCCGGATGGGCAAGGATATCTAGGCCCGCATTGCTCATGGGAGATAGCAGTTCGGACAGTCGCATTTCCAGGCGTAATCGTTCATCATCCGATTCCCGCTGGCCAAGTGAAGAATCTCGGAGTTTTCTCGACTCTTCCCAATCCAGAACTCCTCCTTCATATACCGTAACCTTCCCTCCTTGCCCCAGATCAAGCAAGCGATTGGCCAGCATTTTGGTCAGCATTCGGTCATGAGATACAAGTACCAGAGCACCCGAAGCCTGTTTTAACACATTCTCCATCACTTCCTGGGTATCAATATCCAGATAGTTTGTCGGCTCATCCAGAACCAGCAAGTTCGCACCGCCAAAGTATAATCTCAAAAACGCAACCCTGCATTTCTCTCCCATACTCAGGTTCCCGATGCGCTTGAATACATCCTCTCTAGTAAAAAGAAAACATCCCAGAATGGTTCGGGCAGCACTCTGAGTCATGGATGGGAGACTGAGCAAGCTGTCCAGCAGAGTCTGATTCTCGGAGAGTCCCTCAAGCTCTTGAGAGAAGTAACCAATCTTCAGCTGTGGATGCCTTCTCACCACCCCCTGCTCTGGTTCAAGTTCACCAATCATCAGCTTCAGCAGGGTCGTTTTCCCCGTACCATTCGGTCCACGTACGGCAAGCCGGTCCCCTCGTCCGACGGCAATTCCCAGATTGTGAAATAACAGTTGTCCCTCCGGATATGCGAAGCTGACGTCTCTCATTTCAAGCAGCTGGCGTGCCGCTAACGTGTCAACTTGCAATTCCATGTTTAGCTTGACTGCATCGCGAGGTTTCTCTACCCGCTCATTTTCCAGCCGTTCCAACTGTTTCTGTTTTGCATGATAACGCGAAATGTTTTTGTTGGCTTTGGCTTTGTAAAAGCTCTGAGTGATCTTAACCTCCACGTCCGTTGCTGAATTGTGGGCCTTATGGAACCACTCCTGATAATTGCGAATGGTTTCTTCAAGCGCTTTGCGCTCCAGTTCCTGTTTGCGGTATAGGGTTTCCTGTTCTCGCCGTTCTCTCTCCTTATGAACTTTATAGTCAGAATATCCACCTTTATATTTGGTCAGCGCTTGCGGATTAAACTCAATGACACCTGTTGCTACCTGATCAATAAAGGTCCGGTCATGTGAAACAAAGAGCAGCGTGCCGGTGTAATTGGATAGCCACTCTTCAAGCCATCGCATGCTGTCTTCATCCAGATGATTCGTCGGTTCATCCAAAATAAGAAATTGGGGTTTGCTGACCAGCAGTCCTGCCAGCCTTGCCTTGGTTTTTTGTCCACCACTCAAGGAATGATAGGATCTGTTCCAGTGCTCCGAGCTTAAACCCAGACGGGTCAACACCTTTTCCACCTCGGTCTCCCACATATAGCCGTTCAGCTGCTCATATTGCTCCATGACTAAGGTATAGGCTTCAAGCAGCTTCTGCTCATCTTCACTCCCGCTCATACCCATACGCCGTTCCAGTTCTTCTAACTCACATTTCACTTCATAGATCCGGCCACTTTCCTTCCGTACTGCATCCAGTACCTTCATATCGGGGTCAATTAGAGAGCGTTGACGCATGAATCCCCACTCCTTCTGCGGGACGTGGCGCTCAATATGTCCGCCTCCCTCCTCTTCCCCTAAAATGATGCGTAACAATGTGGTTTTCCCGCATCCATTGCGACCGAGAATCGCAAGCCGCTCACCTTCGTTAATTTCCAGATTTAATCCTGCAAACAATTCCATCCCGTTCCATTCTTTTGATACTTCATGTAGGCGTACCAATGTCATCATAAGACTTCATCCTTCCTGCGCTAAAAAATCAAATTCATCCCGAGCTTCTTCGAGATGATATCGTTAATCTCGATCACGCAGAGCTGCCTCGGCCCGCAGGAAACCTTAGTCATCATTTCCTGAACAAAAAAACCGCTGGCATCCGCCGGCGGTCTGGCAATTCAGGTTTGGATAAAGCGTCAAAAAACAAGCACAAGATACACCCAGGTATGACAAATAAACACCCAAGAAGGGTACACAAGCCACAATACTCGGCTAGCACACACCTGATCCCATAGCTGAATTTGGACACACGAATCCCCTCATTGCTCAGCCGCTTCGGCTGACTGCGTCATACATCTTCTGCAGTTACTGGGGTTCAATTCATGTGTCTTACTTCATGGGACGTGTGGTTACCTCTCATTCATGTGTAGTATCAATTTCTCCGTTATTGTACCAGAAGTTGGGGGAATTGCAAAGCTTTGAATGAATGTAAGAAAGCAAATACTGCGCTCTCATCACTTTGAGTAAAAAAAAGAAAACCCTCTTGTGATTAACAAGAGGGTTTCTAAGTTAAGCGGGTGATGGGAATCGAACCCACGCTACCAGCTTGGAAGGCTGGAGTTCTACCATTGAACTACACCCGCACGATTGACGATCGGGACGACACGATTTGAACATGCGACCCCCTGGTCCCAAACCAGGTGCTCTACCAAGCTGAGCTACGTCCCGTTAAGTTCCTAAGAATCTTAACACGGTTTTTACAAAGACTAATATAACATGTTCATCCGGTCCTTGCAACTTTTAATTCCCATTTTTTCCTTTTGGGTGACAAACAAAAAAGACAGAAGCGATTCCCGCTCCTGTCTGATGGCTACCCTGTAGGTTTATCCACATCTCGTAAAAACCGCTTTTCAAAATCAGCCGCCACAATGGGTTTACTGAAAAAGTATCCCTGTGCTTCATGGCAATGCTGATCCCGAAGGAACACCAGCTGCGACTCGTTCTCCACTCCTTCGGCTGTCACCTTCAATTGCAGATGATGTGCCATGGACGTAATGGTGGAGACGATTGCTGCATTATTGCGATCCTCCATGACTTCGTTCACGAATGAACGGTCAATTTTGAGCCGATCAATCGGCAGATCCTTCAGGTAATGAAGTGAACTGTATCCTGTTCCAAAATCATCAATACTGATTTGCACACCAATCTCTTTAATTTTGCGAAGTTGTTCAAACGCACGATCTTTGTCAAATGTCATACTTTCGGTAATCTCCAGTTCCAGCCAGTCCGGCTCCAATCCTGTTTCCTTCAGTATGCCGTTGATGTTGTCCAGCAGATGGGAATGTCTGAATTGTCTCATCGAGAGATTAACAGACACACACAGTTTGCGGTATCCAGCTTCCTGCCATAGCTTGTTCTGCGCACACGCTTCCCGAAGCACCCACTCGCCCAGCGGTACAATTAGTCCGCTCTCTTCCGCCAGTGGGATAAACTCTGCAGGAGAAATTGCGCCGCGCTGTGGATGCTGCCAGCGGACCAGAGCCTCCATACCAACGATTAAACCACTTGCGATATTGATCTGTGGTTGGTATACAAGATAAAACTGACCTCGATCCAACGCTTTCCGCAGATCATTCTCCAGCTGCAGTCGTTCCTGTGCCTTCATCTGCATTGCATGAGCATACCGGTTCAATTCGATCCCCTGTTCCTTGGCGTTATGAAGCGCAGTATCCGCATTTTGAATGATTTCCTCTGGTGATCCTCCGTCATGGGGATATATGGCCATGCCAATTCCAAGCGTTATATGATAGTCGTTGCCGTCAACCATGACTGGCTTTTCAAACAGCTGCAAAATCGATCTTGTCCGGCGCAGAGCATTTTCTGTATTCCAGAAGTCCGTCATCGTGACCACGAACTCGTCCCGCCCAAGACCATACACTTCTTCGCCCGGCAGAGACGATTGCTTCAGACGCTGCCCCACTTGGCGAAGAACACGGTTAGCAGCCTGCTGACCGAGGGAGTCGTTAATTGTTTTGAACCGGTTGATATTCAAAACGAGTACACCGACGAGCTCGTCCTGTTTCACTGCTTCATCCATCAATCTTTTGAGTCTCTGGGAAAGGCGGCGGCGATTTGGCAGACCCGTTACATCGTCATGATGAGCAATATAGTTCATTTTGGCTTCAGCAGCCTGCTGCTTCAGAAACGGGGTATCCACTACCGTTGTATATAGTCCTTTTTGTACAAAGAAATATCCCAGACAATTCATCCACAATGCAAATAACAGATTCAAGTCGCTGATCTGCGTTGCAGAAATCAAGTAGCACTCTCCGTAGAAGAAGCACAGGGCTCCACACAGAATAGAAGGCAAATCTCCCTCTTTACCCTTCTTCCACTTCAAAAACAACACAAATGCGGTGATCCCGTAAAGAAGACCGACCAAGAAGTGAATTTTCATAAACGTTTCGCTTAGCACTTCTTGCTGAGTTAATTTGGGCAGCCAGCTCCATTCCTGAACACCCGCTGTGTACAACAGGACAAACGTACCCAGCGTTCCGCTAAATAGTAAAAATTTACGCGGTAACGCAATCTCTTTTTCTCTCACTGCATAAATAAGCAATAAACCCACTGCACAGATCACAGAGCCCAGCGTCATCATTTTGAGGGAAAATTCGGATTCCAACATCGCGCCACTCGGCATCTCTTCCGCATATGAAACGATATGAATTAATTCAAACAGGCCGATCAACAAAAAAAGCGTGGTAATCATGATTCTGCGCAGGGTTAACTTTTGGGTCTGGAACAACCAACTTTGGTTGTAAATACCGATACAGGCTGCAGCTGCAACGAATCCGCCAAGTAGCGTCAGCACAGGGTATCCGGATATGATTAGATCAGAGCTTGCAGAGGAACGATACCATTGACTTACGAGGAAACATAATAAGCCGCCTAGTGCGACCCATATCACTTTTCTCTGATCTTGCGAATTTGCCTTCATGCCTTGTTTTTCCTTCCCGGGATCACCTATCCTGAATAACCTTTAGCCCTCGTCTATGACGTTCAGGTTTGAAAACTTTCATTATTACATCATTCGACAATAAATATTTACCAACGTTCAATTCACATGCCAATACATACTATCTGGTACATAATAACATTTAATTCTGCGGACGTGAACTAAAAAATAGTTGAAAATAGGAATATGTATTCATATCCACGTAGAAAAACAAGGCACTAAGAACTAAAAAAACATGAAACTCCAATTGGAGTCCATGTCTCTTTAGTTTGCAACAGCATTTCAGACTATTTTCCATACAAAATGCATTGCGGAGAATCTGATACATGACCGTTGCTTTATGATGTTTACCGAAAAAATTATTTGTCAAAATTCACTTCTGGCGTTGTCAATTTATCATAGAAATCCACAACGTTATCCTTCTCGGATGACGAACGCAGGGCCATTGCCGAACGCGGATGCTCGTCAAGTGCTCCTGTGATCATGTATGGCAGGATGTAGCCCCATTCTTCTTTTTCACGAAGAGGAACCATCAATTGTTCCAATACGCCAAGTACCGGACGCAAGTTATATTTCGTTCCCTTCAGATGCGCCACAAGAAGTTCAGTTGGGCAGTTACCTGCTGCACGGCCCATACCATATACGGAAGCATCTAGTAGTTCGACACCAAGCTCTGCAGCGACAAGCGTATTGGAGAATGCAAGCTGCATGTTATTGTGAGTGTGAACACCGAGACGTTTGTTTGGCAGATGGGTTTTGAATTTTTCAACGAGGTACTTCACGTCGTTATGGTCAAGGCTGCCATAAGAGTCAACGATGTACACAACGTCTACAGAGCTCTCTTTGATCAATTCGAAGGCTTCGAGCAATTCGTTCTCCATGACATTGGACAAAGCCATAATGTTCAGGGTAGTTTCATATCCACGATCATGGAACGTTTGAACAAGGGCCAAAGCCTTGTCCACATCTTTGCTGTAGCAAGCTACACGGATCAGATCCAGCATGCTCTCGCTGCGCGGCAAAATGTCATTCTCGTCCACACGTCCGACGTCAACCAGAGCAGACAATTTGGTATTTCCTTTTTGCGGGATCACTTTACGCAGGAAGTCATCATTCAGGAAACGCCATGGTCCTGCTTCTTCGGCACCTTTCAGCAGTTTCGGCGAGTTTTTATAACCGATTTCCATATAATCAACGCCTGCCTCATTCAATCCAGCATATAACTGTTGAACGAAGTCCACGCTAAAGTCCCAATTATTTACCAATCCGCCATCACGAATGGTGCAATCTACAATTTTGCAATGATTTGTCTTCATTTGTCTGCTCCTTTTCTGACCAACTTGTGTATTCCTCTCATGATACTTGAACGTGACAAGAAAAGTAAAGGGATAAACACGTTATTGGGTCTAATGGTTCTATCAAGACTTCCAGTTCTGATCAATCTCGGACATCTCGGAAGGATTCGGAGCTTTTTTTCCGTAACGAACCGCGTTATAGGTACTTGTTAAAATGTCTGAAAATCTCTGCGTATCTTGCTTGCCTGAAGATCGCTTGTGATGCTGGATCTTCTCTGCTGCTTCCAGCGGAGTCTGTGCAGCTTCAATTTCGACCCCTTGCTGCCTGGCTTGATCTATCCATTTTCTGTAGTAGTAACGAACGCGCTCCGCCTCCTGAGATGGGGGTGTTTCTTTTTTCCGGAACCAGGGTTTGCGTGGTCTCACGGGTGTTTCCAGGGTTTCACTAATATCGATGTATTCGGTCCGCGGCTCGGCCCTACGCTCCCTGGGTTCCATCATCCCCCTCAATCGTTCCATAAGACGGTTTATAGTCTTACGTCCCAATCTGAAAATGAGCCATAGAATCAGTGCAGCAGAAGCACCTAGAACGAACCATCCCAGCATGTCCCAGAAAACAGATGGTTCTGACTGCTCTGTCACTCTGCCTGGAAGCTTTGATGGGTCAATACCAGAGTCTGGTGTCATCGGCAGCTGCGGATCGGAAGACGGACCTATTAATCCCCTGATCCATGCGAGCAGACGATCCCGCAGTGGAGCGAGCCAGGCGGCTAGACTGGGAAATGCTCCGATACCTGCAATGATTAACAACATCCATATCAACCGCTGATGATTCGCTCTGTTGAATTCCCGAAGCACAATCTTTCTCTGGCCATCATTTAATACGGCTCTATCCAGCTGTGAACTGTAGACATTAAGGAGACAAGCAACAAAACTGACGAAGCCTGTTGCATATAATGTTCCTCCATAGGTCTGCAATGGGAATAAGGGCTCGAACCAACGCGAGAAAATACCTCCTATAATAGACCCGACAACGCCGAAGATCTGCCATCTCCACATCAAGGTGGAGCGAAGCGACGGTTCTGGTGCCAATCCTACAAAGGCTGATAAAGCCCCCCACAGAAGAGCTGTGATTAATTCCGGTCCCGTATGTCCAGTTATCCAAACCACAATAAGGGATACAGCCACCCCTAGGAGCAGTGCTCCAACTAACCGAAGCCACATACGGGTTCCTAATCCTTGAAACCTATGGCCAAGCAGCACGCAGATGCCGCTCGCCAAAGCATAGATAATCAGCAGAATATAAGGAAAATGACCGTTTGCATAGAATGAAGTAAGGGTCAACAAGGGAAACACATAAACGCCAATTAGCAGCGTCGCGAGCAGAGACATCCCTAGTCTTGATTTGCTTTCCCAAGTCGGATCACTCATGCACTCACCGCCTTGCTGCTCTTCGTACCGTTGTGATCTGGCTCCACAGGCAGAATGGTTACTCGGTGTCCTTGTTCATGCAGGCGAGCAATCTCATGCTCCATGGCAGTAGAAACGTAAGATGTAATTAAAAGATAGCTTCGTGCCTGATGAGCTTCCTCATTGCGCTTCACTTCATCATTCAGGAACTGTTCCATGGGAACCCTGCATTTCAACTCGGTTTCAGCCATTGCCTCCAAAAGCAGCTCCAGATGCGGGCTGCCATAATCAGGTTCAATTCGAAGCGGATCACGCCCGCCATTTACCCGATAGCCGTTGTGAGCGAATCCTGCAGGGAGTCCTCTGCCAATCGCATCGGCTGCAGCAGTTGCCGCATAGCTCAGTGCACGCTCAATCGGCTCAGGTCGGGTTACTACACTCCACATATCCTCCGACTCCTGAATATTTACAATAATCCAGGACTGTGGATCAGCTGTCCAGCCTTGCTTGTATACCTGCAGCTCACCTGTACGTGCGCTTGCTTTCCAATGAATTCGGTTCATGGGATCGCCTGCTCCGTAAGGACGTACGCCAAGAATAAGAAATGGATCCTCCACGATCCAGCGAGATACCTCTACCTCCCCCTGCCACACCTGGTAAATGGCAGGCAGATCTTCAGCAGCGACCAGCGATGGATATACGATCATCGACAGATGAACAGGGATCGGTTGGGTATTGCGCCAGACGCCAAACAGATCTCCACCTGTCATGGTCACCGTATTCAACGTGTAGATACCGCGTTTACTGCACATAATCGGATGCTTGCGTGTAATTCTCGTAAATGGTTTCAAAGTAAATATACTTTTGTGATTCTGGTAGATATCACCTTGACTGATATCCATGCCTGAACCACTGCGAAAGACAAAGGATCCGGGCATCATCGCCTCAAGTCTCAGCCAGGGTACTGTTACCCGCTTCTCATTCGCTATCGTCTCCACCATCTCAAGCTCATCGCCTGCGTAACAGCGCAGTTTGCTGAATTCACGTGTATACTTCAGCCTTCGTAATGCCGGGCGTCCAAACCATACACCTTGTAGGCCAATGATAATACCCCCTACAATGACAAGCCATAATAGTGCCATAATTACCGTCCACTGCCGGTGCCAATGCTCTCCGTTGGCACCTCTGCCTGGGTCAGAATCCCATGAATGATCCGCTCCGCAGCCCCTTCCTGCTGCCTCACCCTGTTACGGAATACAAGTCGGTGAGCCAGTACAGGTTCAGCCAGAATCTTGATGTCATCTGGTAGAACGTAATCCCTGCCATGCAATGCGGCCCATGCCTGACACGCCTTCAGTAAGGCTTGCGCTCCCCTTGGACTAACACCAAGCGAAAGCTCAGGGTGTCTGCGTGTCTCTTCTGTAAGACGAATCATGTATTTAAGCAGGTCTTCTTCGACCTGGACGGACTGATATGTACGCTGCGCCTCAAGAAGCTGCTCACGACTTAATATGGATGTAAGATCGTTAACCGAACGACCGGCTACAGTCCTTCTCAGAATCTCTACACTTTCATCACTGCTTGGATAACCCATGCGAATTTTCATCATGAATCGATCCATTTGAGCCTCAGGCAGCGGAAAGGTCCCCTGATTATCAATCGGGTTCTGGGTTGCTATTACGATGAATGGACGTTCCAGCTGTCTCGTTGAACCATCAATACTGATCTGACGCTCTTCCATGCATTCCAGCAAACTCGATTGGGTTCGCGGTGTAGCACGATTGATCTCATCGGCCAGCACAAGGTTCGCGAACAACGGACCGGCTCTGAATTCGAAGTCACCAGACTTTTGATTGTAGAAATGAATTCCCGTTAGATCAGACGGCAGCAAGTCAGGGGTGAATTGTATGCGTTGAAACGTACAATCCAAAGAAGAAGCTACCGATTTGGCCAGCATTGTTTTTCCTGTACCTGGTACGTCCTCAAGCAATACATGTCCGGAAGCGATAACTGCGGTCATGATCAGTTCTATGGTTCGCTCCTTGCCTACAATAACCTGTCCCACATGATTCGTCAGATTTTTATTCATCTGTTCCATTTCCTGAATATTCATCATGCACCTTCCTTTCGCAAGCTATGAGTATGTATCCGCATTCATTCTAACTATAACCCATAATGCTTCCAAAAAAAAACAAAAGGAATCGGCCAACATGCCGATTCCTGCTCATCCTACCGTATTACACTAATGGGAGCATAATCATAAACCGGGTTCCTTCACCCTTCTTACTGTCAACCGAGATTGTGCCCCCATGGTTTTTGATGATGCGATAACTTACCGAAAGACCCAGTCCTGTCCCGCTCTCTTTAGTCGTGAAAAATGGATCGAACAGACGTACAAGCGTGTTGTGGTCCATACCCTGACCGTTATCCGTAATGGAAATCTGCACATACCTGTTCTCGGTCTCAGTGGAGATCCGTATGAGACCTGTATGCTCCTCGCCTACGCCCTCGATGGCATCCATTGCATTTTTCACCATATTCAGAATAACCTGCTTAATCTGTTTAACATCAATGGAGACGTTCATCGGCGAGTCTGCTTCATCTAGGGTAATCTCGCACCCTTTCATCAAGCCTTCGCTTTCCGTCAGTAAGACGACCTCTTTGAGTAAGGAATCCACCGATATAATGGTCTTCTGCGGTGCTGACGGTTTGGAGGAATTCAAAAATTCATAGATAATATCGTTCGCCCTGTCAATCTCCGTCAATATGATCCTGGCGTATTCATCTTTCCCCAATTGCAGCAAATGTGGGCGCAGCAGCTGTATAAACCCGCGGATCGCTGTCAAAGGGTTGCGAATTTCATGCGCGATGGATGCTGAAATGCGTCCCAGCATGGCAAGCTTGTCATTCTGATAAGCAGTCTGTTCTATTTGTTTATAATCCGATACGTCCTTGACACTGAATAAAAAATCTCCATCCATCTGATCTCCGTAGGTTACTGTGACCAGCCAGTGTCTGCCATACTCATCAATCAGTTCATGATAGCGCTTACGGTGGAAGATGGTCTCCCGGTAGATACGTAAAATTTTCTTTTTCTTGAATCGGCTCATCTGTGGATGATGCAGCATTTGCATCAGGGTGCAGCCGCTCAACAGACTTCGGGGAAGCTCCAACAATTTTGCCATTTGAACGTTAATAAACGTCAATACACCGTTGCTGTCAAACAACATAATACCACTATCCAAATGCTCCAGAACATTTTCATATTTGTTGTAATCCAGATGTACAGGCGGGAAACTGTTCGTTGGGTGAGGCACTGTATCCTGAAATTCACTAATCATGACAGGTTCCTCCTTTTCACGTAAATGATAAACTTGCCATTCGGACATCATATCATCACAGAAACAGGAAGGGCCGATTTATTTTTCATTACCGGTGCCCTTTCGTTGGGGGGCTGAGCCGAAAATATGGATGGCACGTCCGGAACCTTAGCTGGTCTATTCCCGGTAACCAACAATTGATCCGGAAAATAATATATGTTGTTTGTTCCATTCAAAACCTTCTCCTATTCCCAAACACGAACATTTCATTTGCTCCGCCTCTTTTGCAAGTCTGTTTTTATCATAGACAAGTTTATAGAAGAGAGTCAATCAGAGAAAGTGTCGAATGGAAATTATTTTAAGAAAAACCTCGAAATACCCTATTTTCAAAACACAAAAACGAAGCCTTTTCGCAAATATCGCGAATCAGCTTCGTTCATATCCAAATGATTACAGAACAATTTATACCATAGCATTCAAATTAATCTATAGTCCGCTTTTATTGTGCTGAATTTTAAGTCTGCGCTGGCTCATTACGGCTAATCGGCGTTTGAGTTCGCTCTCCCACTTCTCATCCTTCATTTCCTTAGCCAGTCTCAGGAGATCAAGTGACATGTCAATTTGTCGCTGAACAATGACCATCGCATCCTCGCTCTCGCGGTTGACGCAATTTTCGAAGATTGCATCCTCATCCTCCGTCACGTAATCCTGAAAATCAATCTCGGAAGCTCCGTCGCCATGCGCATATTCAGCCAAAATTTCATATTCATTTTCCACTTTGTAATGCACTTCCACCCGGTGGCATACCGGACAAAACAGCAGGGGAACATTATGAACCTGGGTGCGGTAATGCTTCAGCGTGCCCTTTGTTCCCACCATACTTGCCCCACAACAGTAACTCATTTTTGTTCACCCTCCTTATTACGTGCCGGGACCTTATATTTAGAAATGGTCTCCCTAGCACCTGCAGCTTTTCTGAAAAAGAAGTTTGTTCCATCAGTGTATCTCATTCATTACCATATTATCATGGTGATGGCCCGAAAATATTTACGGGGTTTCCATACCCTATTCGCCTCAAAGGCCTTCAATTCCTCTTTCGGGAGATGTAAAAACCTCTCATTCCTATAATACTTCATTAACACGTTTCTCGCCCTATCTAAACACCCTAATCGAACTTCCAAATAATATTTGGGAAAAAGGGTGCAAAAAGCCCTCAATCCCAAATGGGATGAGGGCTTGAACCACAAACGTTCAAGTTAATCAGGCTTACAGGTTGCTGTCGCCTGGTTTCCAGTTCATTGCACACAATCCGCCGGATTGCAGTGCTTGCAGTACGCGAAGTGTTTCTTCAACACTGCGGCCTACATCGTTGTGGTTAACCACTTGGTATTTCAATTCGCCTTCTGGATCGATGATGAACAGACCGCGCAATGCAACGCCTTCTTCTTCGATCAGAACGCCGTAATCTTTAGCCACTTGCTTCGTGATGTCGGAAGCCAGTGGGAAGTTCAATTGACCCAAGCCATTGCTGTCTTTAGGTGTATTGATCCAAGCTTTGTGGCTGTGTACGGAGTCAACGCTCACGCCAAGAATTTCAGTATCCAAAGCTTTGAATTGCTCGGAAGCATCGCTCAAAGCTGTAATTTCAGTTGGGCACACAAATGTGAAGTCCAAAGGATAAAAGAAGAATACGAGCCATTTGCCACGGTAATCGGACAATTTAACGGAACCAAAATCTTGTCCGTCTCCCGATACTGTTTCCATTGCGAAATCCGGTGCTGGTCTACCAACCAAACGTTCTGCCATAACTAAAAATTCCTCCTTTGGGATTATGTAAGCATCCGTATGGATTGCTCATCATCAAGAAAAGCGCGGACGCTTTTCCTGTTATTAAAATGGTTTGATACTTGATAACAAGTACAAGTAAAATGTTATCATCCGGACTTCTCAAAGTCAAGATTATAAACGTTATTTTTTTATAATAATTATAAATAAGAAATTTTCGTGCCAAAATATAAAGGAACAGCCCTCGATCTCTCCTATTGGAAAGCTAAGGGCTGCCCGATCATGATGTCTGAACTATGCCTGTTTACGGATCGCTGCAACGATCAGATCGCCCATTTCCGTAGTACTGATGGCTTTGCTCTTATCTACAGCAATATCGCTTGTACGGTGTCCTGCATTCAGCACTTCCGCTACAGCGGCTTCAATGGCATCCGCACCTTCAGCGTAACCAAAGGTTGTACGGAACATAAGTGCAACAGATAGAATCGTAGCAATTGGATTGGCCAATCCTTGACCAGCGATATCCGGTGCCGAACCGTGTACCGGCTCATACAGACCGAAGCTGCCTTCCCCCAGTGATGCAGAGGCCAGCATACCGATTGAACCTGTCAGCATTGCTGCTTCATCACTCAAGATATCTCCGAACATATTCTCCGTTACGATGACGTCGAAGCTGGCTGGACGACGCAGCAGCTGCATCGCACAGTTGTCAACAAGAACGTGCTCCACTACAACATCCGGATATTCCGGGGCTACCCGGTTAACCACTTCACGCCAGAGTCTGGATGTCTCCAGTACATTGGCTTTATCCACAGAAGCGAGTTTTTTGCGGCGTCCTTGAGCAATTTCGAATGCTTGACGAACTATCCGCTCCACTTCAGTTACATTATATACACAGGTATCCACAGCTTCTTGCCCCTGTGAGCCTTCACGTCTGAATTTTTCACCAAAGTAAATGCCTCCGGTCAGCTCCCGAACCACCATCAGGTCCGTGCCTTCCAGTACTTCAGGTTTCAATGTGGATGCATCCTTCAGGCAGTCAAACACAACGGCCGGGCGCAGGTTGGAGAACAATCCGAGCGCTTTGCGAATTCCCAGCAAGCCCGTTTCCGGACGGAGTTCCTTGCTGTTGTTGTCCCATTTTGGACCGCCAACGGCTCCAAGCAACACGGCATCTGCACTTTTGCATACGGTGAGTGTTTCCTCTGGAAGAGGTGTGCCTTTTTCATCGATCGCAATTCCGCCAAACAGTGCGTGCTCGGTTTCAAAACGATAACCGAATACTTCCTCCGTGCGTTTAAGTACTCTCTCTGCTTCCGCTACAACTTCCGGACCGATACCGTCACCTGCGATGACTGCAATTTTTTTTACGTCTGTCATGGGTTGTCCAACTCCTTCATTCATTCTCAATCGAACGTGTCATATTTAACTCTCTCTTTTGTATCATATTCAGTGGTCATTTGACCAAGATATACAATCTATGACTTTAATAGATTTTACCTATAAGAGGTTTGAGGTCTGTTGTTCTGCTCGTCAGACTGGAGTAAAATAATACGTGAAGTCAAATTCAGGTAACTCAGGAGGGATTGCGAATCATGCAATACACGTACTTGGGAAAATCAGGTCTTAAAGTAAGCCGGATTTGTCTCGGCACCATGAATTTTGGGCCTGCTACAGACGAAAAAGAAGCATTCCGTATCATGGATGCAGCACTCGATGCTGGCGTTAACTTTTTTGATACCGCTAACGTTTATGGTTGGGGTGAGAATTCCGGCCTTACCGAGGAAATTATCGGTCGCTGGTTCAGCCAGGGTGGCGGCAGACGTGAAAAAGTGGTGCTTGCGACCAAGGTGTATGGTTCCATGCATGATGAAACGGATGGTCCCAACAACGATGCCGGTCTCTCTGCCTATAAAATCAGACGTCACCTGGAAGGCTCCCTTCGCCGCTTGCAGACAGACCATGTAGAGCTATATCAAATGCATCATGTGGACCCGGCGGTTTCCTGGGACGAGCTATGGGGGGCATTCGAAAATGCTGTCCATCAAGGCAAAATTGGTTATGTCGGATCAAGCAACTTCGCTGCATGGCAGATTGCCATTGCTCAAAGCGAAGCCAAAAACCGCCATTTCCTCGGTTTGGTGTCCGAGCAGCATAAATACAGTCTTAACTGTCGTTTGCCTGAACTCGAAGTGCTGCCTGCAGCCAAAGAGCTGGGCCTTGGCGTGATTCCATGGAGCCCACTTGATGGTGGCTTGCTGGGTCGCAATGCACTTCAGAAGCTGGAAGGCACACGCAGCGGCGGCATCGCGGAACGCATTGAACATCATAAAACACAGCTTGAAGAATTTGCAGCACTGTGCCGCGATCTTGGTGAACCACAGGATACGATTGCTTTGGCTTGGGTTGCAGCCAATCCTGCAGTGACCGCACCAATCATCGGTCCCCGTACGCTGGAGCAGTTCGAAACTGCACTTAAATGTCTTGAAGTCACATTGGATGAAGCGGTGCTTAAACGTCTTGATGAGATATTCCCGGGTCCGGGTGGACATGCCCCCAACGCATATGCGTGGTAATCTGCTCTAATTGCAATTTTCTATATCCGTCCTAATTGATCAACATATATATCGTTCAAGCTATAGCAAAAAGTCTGACCTTAGATCCATACCTAGGGTCAGACTTTTTTAGCTTGCTCTACAAACATGCAGTGCAGTTCGAGTGCATTGGATGCCTGCTGAGACTGTTTACAGATTCACATTGACACGGTTGGTGTATGTTTTACGTTTCTCAATCAGCTGGTTCAGGCCATCCACATAAGCACGTGCACTTGCACCCAGAATATCAGTGCTTACACCGCGCCCTTGAACGGAAACCTGGTTCTGTGTCAATACAACATGCACTTCACCGAGTGCATCTTTACCATGTGTAACCGACTTGATGGAGTAATCGGACAGTGTAACCTCTTCCCCGCTCACCTTGTCAATCGCATTGTAAATGGCATCAACGGAACCATTACCTTCCGCTTGCTGTTCAACGGTGTTACCGTCAAGCGTGGCGATACGGACTTTGGCTGTCGGAGTCGATTCATCCCCATACGTCACGAAGATGGATTCCAGTTTGTACACCTCAGGTGCATCCTGCAATTTCTCTTCGATCACCGCGAGCAAATCCTCATCAGTGACTTCTTTTTTCTTATCCGCCAGATCTTTGAATTGGGCAAAAGCACGATTCAGTGCTTCTTCATCCAGTTCATAACCCAGCTCAATCAAGCGCTCACGGAACGCGTGGCGTCCAGAGTGTTTACCCAGTACGAGCTTGCTTTCCTTCAGACCGATGGTCTCTGGCGTCATGATCTCGTACGTTGTTTTTTCTTTCAGCATGCCATCCTGATGAATACCGGATTCATGTGCGAAAGCGTTCGCACCAACAATGGCTTTGTTTCCTGGAACAACCATTCCTGTCAAACGGCTAACAAGCCGGCTGGTACGTGCAATTTCCGAAAGCTGCAGAGAAGTTTTTGCCTGGAAGAATTCCTGACGTGTCTCCAGTGCCATGGCAATCTCTTCGATCGCCGTATTTCCTGCACGCTCACCGATTCCGTTAATCGTACCTTCGATCTGATCCGCACCATTCAGAATGGCAGCCAGTGTATTGGCAGTTGCCATACCCAGGTCATTGTGACAATGTGCACTCAGCTGCACTTTTTCAATACCATGAACATTCTCTTTGAGATGCTTGAAAATGCTACCGTACTCATAAGGACTCAGATAACCTACTGTATCCGGAATGTTAACTACCGAAGCACCTTCCTCTACGGCCATATTCACCATTTCAACGAGGAAGTCATACTCGGTACGGCCTGCATCTTCAAGAGAGAACTCAATTTTGGAAAATGACTTCTTCGCATAACGTATGGCAGAACGAGCCGTATCCAGCACCTGCGCTTTGTCCATGCGCAATTTATGTTGGCGGTGAATCGGTGAAGTTGCCAAAAATACGTGAATGCATGGGTCCTGTGCACCTTTGAGCGCTTCTCTAACCGCATCAATATCCTGCTCTCTGGAGCGGGACAAGCCAATAACCGTAATATTTTTAACCGCTTTCGCTACTGCATTTACCGCTGCCAGATCGCCTGGAGATGCTGCCGGAAACCCGGCTTCCATCCGGTCAATCCCAAGCCGCTCGAGCTGATGGGCAATTTCCACCTTTTCACGAGTGTTCAAATTGACTCCCGGGGATTGTTCTCCATCACGCAGCGTTGTGTCGAATACATAGATTTTACGCACGCCTCGCACCTCCTAGACTGTAATGTATATTTGCCTCTAAACCAGCAATAGCGGCACACGCATAAGCACGGCCGCTATTTCCGGTTAAAGCTGTAAAATTGCTTATCTTATAAGTGCAAATGGATTACTTCTTGATCCAGTGCATCATCTCACGCAATTGTCCGCCAACCACTTCGATTGGGTGTTCAGCTTCGTTGCGACGAGTTGCTGTCAGGAACGCACGACCGGATTGGTTTTCCAGGATGAAGTCACGTGCGAATTTACCTTGTTGGATATCGGAAAGGACTTCTTTCATCGCTTTCTTCGTATCTTCAGTTACAACGCGAGGTCCAGTTACATAGTCACCGTACTCGGCTGTGTTACTGATGGAATCGCGCATGCTTGCAAGTCCGCCTTCATACATCAGGTCAACGATCAGCTTCAATTCGTGCAGACACTCGAAGTACGCCATTTCAGGAGCATAACCAGCTTCTGTCAACGTTTCGAAACCAGCTTTTACCAGAGCACTTACACCGCCACACAGAACAGCTTGCTCACCGAACAGATCTGTTTCTGTTTCTTCGCGGAAGGATGTTTCGATAACGCCTGCACGTGTGCAGCCAATACCTTTTGCATATGCAAGACCGATGTCTTTTGCTTTACCTGTTGCATCCTGCTCGATCGCGATCAGGCCCGGTACACCGAATCCTTCCACGTAGGTACGACGTACCATGTGGCCAGGGGACTTAGGAGCTACCAGCAGAACATCGCTGTCTTTTGGAGCAACGATTTGACCGAAATGAACATTGAAACCGTGGGAGAAGAGCAATGCTGCGCCTTTTTTCAGGTTAGGTTCGATTTCGTTTTTGTATACAGAAGCTTGCGTTTCGTCAGGGAGCAAGATTTGAACCACATCTGCACGGCTAGTTGCTTCAGCCGGAGACAATACTTCAAATCCGTCATTTTTTGCAGTGTCAAACGATTTACCTTCACGAAGTCCGATGACTACATTCAAACCGCTATCACGCAAGTTTTGTGCTTGGGCGTGGCCCTGGCTACCGTAACCAATTACGGCAATCGTTTTTCCTTTCAATACGCTAAGCTCTGCATCCTGTTCATAATAAGTAGTTACTGGCATGTTTATAAGTCCTCCTTTGTATTGTAAAGAACCCTTCATTAATGAGCGGGTGTCTCAAGGGACCGGCATGCTGGCTGTTCCAGCAAATCAGGTCTGATCCGATCCGTTCAGACACCCGCCCTTTAGTGCGGGGGTGTAGCTCTCTTTTCAAGCGTTACATCACTAAAATGTTGAATTGCAGCAGATGCAGGATCACGATGTCATTCAAGGATCACCTGCAGTCTGTTGTACTGCTTCTTCTCGTATCCTTCGTTGCTTACCCGATATGCATATTAGACCATAGATTTAGATCTATTGGCAATTATACGTTTCCACGTACCAGTGCAGTTACTCCAGTCCGCGAGAGTTCGCGAATGCCATACGGCTTAAGCAGCTCGATCATGGCGTCGATTTTGTCGGTATCTCCAACAACCTGAACCATCAGACTACTTGGACCAATATCCACAACCGATGCACGGAACGTTTCAACCACTCCCATGATTTCAGGGCGTTCGGAAGGTTCTGCTTTTACTTTAATCAAAGCGAGTTCACGGGCAACCATCGGCTTGAGGCTGAAATCCACCACTTTGATTACGTCAATGATTTTATAGAGCTGTTTCTCAATCTGCTCCAGCGTTTTGTCGTCACCAATAGTGACAATGACCATACGGGACAAGCCCGCTTCTTCCGACTGACCTACCGTAATGCTCTCAATGTTGAACCCACGTCGACCGAACAACCCCGATACCCGCTGCAGGACGCCAGGCTGATCGTTGACCAAAATCGAAATCGTATGTCTAATCATTCCTCAGCATCCCCCATCAGCATTTGATCAATTGTTGCTCCTTGCGGAACCATTGGATATACATTTTCTTCTTTGCGAACAACAAATTCTACAACGACCGGTCCAGGTGTATCCAGTGCTTCCTGCCATGCCCGTTCAGCTTCTTCCTTGTTCGTGGCACGCAGTCCTTTTACACCATATGCTTCAGCCAGTTTTACAAAATCCGGGCTTCCTGCCAGATCGATGTGACTGTAACGGTTCTCGTAGATGATCTCCTGCCACTGGCGAACCATTCCAAGCACCTGGTTGTTAATGATGACAATCTTGACCGGGATATTGTTGATCGCGCAGATTGCCAGTTCTTGTGAACACATCTGCATTCCGCCATCGCCATTAATGGAGATGACCAGTCTATCCGGATTCGCCATCTGTGCACCAATTGCCGAAGGGAATCCAAAGCCCATTGTTCCGAGTCCGCCGGAGGTTACCCATGAGCGAGGTTGATTGAACTTGTAGTACTGCGCCGCCCACATCTGATGTTGACCAACGTCAGTAGTCACGATCGCCTCACCTTTGGTTGTATCATTCAACAACTCAACGACCCATTGTGGTTTCAACTCGTCTTCGGAATCCGTGTAGCTGTATGGTTTCTCTAGCTTCCACTGCTTGATCTGGTCTCTCCAGGCATCCGCACGCTCGGCACGCTGCACTTCCTTGTTGGCTATTTCGAGTACCGTCTTCACATCCCCAACGATTGGGATATCCGTCGCAATGTTTTTGCCAATTTCAGCTGGATCGATATCGATGTGCACGATTTTGGCATGTGGTGCAAAACCATCCAGTTTCCCTGTAACCCGATCATCAAAGCGAGCTCCGATGTTGATCAACAGATCCGCTTGTTGAATCGCCTGGTTGGACGTGTATGTTCCGTGCATACCCGGCATTCCGGTCCAAAGCTCATGTCCGCTTGGGAAAGCACCAAGTCCAAGAAGTGTCGTTGTGATTGGAATGCCTGTTTTCTCAACAAATTCGAACAGTGCTTCGTGTCCACCGGAGTAAACGACTCCGCCACCTGCAAGGATCATCGGACGCTCTGCTTCCTGAATGGCTTGAGCCAGTCGATCAACCTGAAGTTTGTTTGGCACTGTCCGAGGGTTGTAGCCTCTCAGCGTCACTGGTTCAGTAATCGGTTCAAACAAGGTTTTGTTGGCAGAAACATCCTTCGGAATATCGATTAACACCGGACCTTTACGCCCTGTATTAGCAATATGGAATGCTTCATGAATGACACGCGGCAAATCTTTAACGTCTTTTACCAGATAGCTGTGTTTGGTAATTGGCATTGTGATACCGGTGATATCCGCTTCCTGAAAAGCATCCGAACCAATCAGGCTGGAAATGACGTTCCCCGTAATGACTACGAGTGGTACGGAATCCATATATGCCGTTGCAATTCCGGTTACAAGATTCGTTGCTCCCGGACCGGAGGTTGCGATACAAACACCAACTTTGCCGCTCGCACGTGCATATCCGTCTGCTGCGTGAATCGCACCTTGTTCATGACGAGTCAGTACATGCTTGAAGTCCTCGAAACCGTACATCGCGTCGTAAATGTACAACACCGCTCCGCCCGGATAACCGAATACGCACTCGACACCTTCCAGCAACAAGCTTCTTAGCAGAATCTCAGAACCGCTAATGACCTCCGGCTTCATCCATTTTTCACGTAATTCATCTGTTGATCGTACTTCTGGAATTTGAGCTCCCATCAGTCATCCTCCTCTCGGAATTTACATCATTCTGACATTTGAAGTTACAAAAAAAACCTTTCATCCCTGCAAACAAGTTAATGCTTGCGAGGGACGAAAGGTTGTTGCTTCCGTGGTACCACCCAACTTTGTCCGAAATTTCGCAATAACGGACCTTACCAGGTACAAAAAACGATAGGTCAAACGGACATAGCCGTCTTCCATACCTGTTGTCTGTAACGCAGACATACGATTTTCCCTAATACGCGAGTGGAGTGACATCCAATGCTTTTCAGGAAAACAGCTCCGAGGTGAGCTCGTATATAAGGGATTATGGTGGTGGTTTCAGCAGATCCAGCCACTCTCTGAGCAAAAGAGCCCTTAAAACTTCGTCCTCTTCATAGCCGATTAAATATTCTCGTTAAATGTTAGGAACATTATATGATTCCTCCAACCGATAAGTCAATACCTGATTTGGATAATTTTTTTAAACGCCCTTTATCTCTCTACTACGCTACTTAACGTTACCCTATTCCCTTCACTTCATTCAGTCACCTTTTATCTTGCTCCAGGCATAGGATATACGAGCAGCACGACTAGTCTTGAAAGGAGGATCAGCATGGTGATTCGGCAACGCAATTCGAGGCTGGATGATGGCGCCATCATGAGTTTAATTGACTCGCAACTTGTTCCTCTATCCCATATGAGTACCAATGAAATCAACAAAATACGCAAAGACATACCCCTGCGTATGAACAGGGGCATGACCTTTGTTGTCTCACCGGACCCGAACAAAGAAGCTGTAGCATTTATACATTTCCTTATGCACGGCGAGTTGTTATATGTCGATATGATGGCAGTTGCTACAAAAGAACAGCGTAAAAGGTACGGTCAGACTTTGCTGCAAAAAGCCGAAAACTTCGCCGCTTCACGAGGCTGCAAAAGATCCAAAGTAATGGTCGACGAAGGCAATACAAAAGGGCTGCAGTTCTATCAAAAAAATGGATATAGTACCGTTCGTTATATTATGGTAAGCCGCTGTTACGAAATGGAAAAGAGTATTTAGGTTCTCCTAGAAAAATCCTGGTGGACGCGGTCCATACGGTCCGAACCCGGGTCCCGGACCATAGCCTGGACCATATCCGGGGCCGGGTTTTGGTCCAGGTCCGTAGCCTGGTCCATACCCAGGACCTCCATAGCCAGGACCCCCATAGCCCGGTCCCGGGCCGTAAGCGTAAGGCAATGTGGCGATTGCAAGCAAATCAAACAAAACCAGTGGAAGAATGGCTTTTGTACGCACTTTTTTGCCATTCACACGCTTTAGCACTAATTTATTGCCGGATACTTTCAACAGCTTCCCCGTAACCCGAGTGCCGTCTTTTTTCACCGCAACGATATTTTTGCCCACGAATTTCAACGCTTCACGACGCGTAACATGTTGTTTCATACTTTCCCCTCCTCCTCGGATCATTCAAAACAGTGTATTCGTCCATCACTTGCTTCGCCTGTTTCTTTGTCCCTACTTGAAAATATGGGTCTCTACCCTGACACAGTGGAAACGTATGAATTGCTATTTGCATAACAAAAAAGAGCCCGCACAAAAGCGGACCCTTTCTCTGATAAAACTTATTATATCGTTTAATGAATTGCTTACGTCTACCTTTTCCCCGGATCATACGGTTCACCGAGTGCAGACGGAGCTGACGAACGTCCGACTGCCGCGATAAGAACAATAATCGTGAGCAGGTATGGCAGCATATAAATAATTTCCTGGGGAATACTTTGAGACCATTCGAACAGCTGCACATAGTTTCGAATTGCTTGTGAGAACCCGAAAAATACAGCAGCACCAAATGCTCCGATTGGATTCCATTTACCAAAAATCATCGCTGCGATCGCAATGTATCCTTGACCAGAAACCGTATTATGCGAAAAGGTGCCTGTTGTAGTCAGTGTAATTGCGGCACCACCAACAGCCGCAAGGGCACCACTGATCATTACGCCAACATAACGATAGCGACGTACTTTAACACCTACAGTATCAGCCGCACTCGGATGTTCACCCACAGAGCGCAGGCGGAGTCCAAATGGCGTTTTGAACAGAACGTAATACGTCAGGAATACTAGAATAATCGCCAGGTATGTTGTCGGATAAACGTTCTTGAACAACGCTTCTCCAATCAAAGGAATATCCTTCAAAAGTGGAACATCAAATTTATTGAAGCCCTGCACCAAAGGTGAGTCCCCGGATCCTTCAAACAACAACTTAACCAAGTATAGCGTACTTCCTGCTGCCAGGAAGTTAATGACGATACCACTGATAATCTGGTCAGCTTTAAACGTAATTGACGCAACAGCGTGAATCAGGGATACGAGTACACCCAATGCAACGGCAACCAATACACCCATCCAGGCAGACGTTGTTCCACCCATTCCTGCTTCTTGGGCATAGTGCGCCCCAATCCCGGCTGCAAACGCGCCAAAGACCATAAAACCTTCAAGTCCCAGGTTGGTTACACCGGATTTTTCAGAGAATATCCCTCCAAGGGAAGCAAAAATCAATGCCGTAGCAAAGACAAGCGTCGTATTGATAATTTGCCCAATTGTCAACAAGTCCATCTACAACACCTTCTCTTTCTTGCGCTTGGAATAGAACGGTTTAAGTACCCAGCGCACGATGCCTTGTGCCGCAATGAAGAAGATAATCGAACCGATTACAATTCGAATAATCTCTGGCGGTACATCTGCAGCAAAGCTCATACCCGCAGATCCATAGGTAAGCGTACCGAACAACAACGCTCCCAGAAGCACACCAAACGGATGGTTCAAACCAATCAAGGCAACGGCAATCCCGTCAAAACCTGTCCCTGGAGATCCCGACATGACTGTTTGATACTGGAATACGCCCAGTACCTGGAAAGCTCCACCAAGACCCGCAAGCATACCACTGATGAACATGGCTTTTACGATGTTGCGATTAACATGCATCCCTGCATATTCAGCCGCATTCGGGTTATAACCTACAGCACGAATTTCATACCCTTGTTTTGTTTTCCACATATAGATATAAAAGAGCACCGCCATAACCAGGGCAATCAATGTGCCCAGATGGACACGGGAGTTGCCCATGAGTTCGGATAACCAGGTCAAACTGATCGAAGCAGACTCACTGATATCTACCGAACGGTTCTCCCCTTGAAGCAGCAAAAACTGCCGTACAATCAAATTGGCCAGATAGAGACCAATCCAGTTCAGCATGATACTGCTGATAACTTCATTTACGCCTCGAGCGGCCTTCAGATAACCGGCAATCGCTGCCCAGAGACCACCGAATACCGCGCCGGCAATCAGTGCCAGTGGAGCATGAATGTAGATCGGAAGACCTGCGAATTTAACCCCAACAAATGTAGCCGCAGTCATACCAACGAGAAATTGTCCTTCCCCACCGATATTAAACAGTCCTGCACGGGACGCAAATGCAAACGCGAGACCCGTCATAATGAGCGGAGTCATCTCACGTACTGCTTCTCCGAAGTTGTACATGTCACCAAAGACTTTCTTAAATAAAGCGCCATATGCCTCAATTGGGTTGTATCCCCCAATAAGCATAACGATACCGCCAAGAATCAATCCCATAAGGATCGCAACGATAGGCAGAATAAAGGAATCACGGGTAAACCATTTCAATACTTTACTCATGTACAGTACCTCTCTTTTGGGTGCTACCCGCCATCATCAAGCCGAGCTCCCTGTCATTCGTTTCTTCCGGCAGCACTTCACCGACAATCTGGCCTTCATAAATGACAGCAATGCGGTCCGAAACGTTAATAATTTCATCGAGCTCGAAGGAAATCAGCAATACCGCTTTTCCCTGGTCACGCTGAGCAATCAACTGTTTCTGGACAAACTCAATAGCACCTACGTCCAAACCACGTGTTGGCTGAGCGGCAATAAGCAGCTCCGGGTTCTTATCGACTTCCCTCGCGATGATCGCCTTCTGCTGGTTCCCCCCTGAAAGGGAACGTGCTTTGGTTTCAATGCTAGGAGTCCGTACGTCAAAAGCCTCAACCAGACGCTTCGCCTGCTTTTTGATTGCATCGAAATTCAGGAAGCCTCTGCGCGTATACGGAGATTTGTAGTAAGATTCCAGAACGATATTTTCACTGACCGAGAAATCCAACACCAATCCGTGCTTATGTCGGTCTTCCGGAATATGACCAACTCCCGATTCCGAAATATGACGCGGTGAGTGGTTGGACAATTCTTTTCCTTGCAAACGGATCGATCCGCTATCCACTTTGCGCAATCCTGTCAGAGCCTCAATCAACTCACTCTGTCCGTTACCATCAACACCAGCGATGCCCAGAATTTCGCCTGCACGAACATTCAGATTCAGTTCATTCAGAACAGAAATTCCCTCTTTGTTTTTGCTGGTCAATTTGCTGACTTCAAGGACGTTTGCACCAGGCGTTGCCGGCTTTTTGTCCACTTTAAATGTGACATTACGGCCAACCATCTTTTCAGCAAGCTCGTTGGGATTGGTTTCCGATGTCTTTACAGAGTCGATGACTTTCCCTCGGCGAATAATCGTGACCGTATCCGAGATCTCCATAATTTCTTTCAACTTATGTGTGATCAGGATAATGGATTTGCCCTCTGCCACGAGTTTTTTCATGATGACCATCAGTTCCTTGATCTCCTGAGGAGTCAGAACTGCCGTTGGTTCATCAAAGATAAGGATATCAGCGCCGCGGTACAATGTTTTTACGATTTCAACGCGCTGCTGCATACCGACTGAAATGTCATGAATTTTGGCATGCGGATTCACTTTGAGTCCATATTGTTCGGATAAACGCTGCACTTCAGCAGCCGCTTTTTTATAGTTAATATTGAGACCTTTTGTTGGTTCAGATCCCAAAATAATGTTCTCTGTTACCGTGAACGGCTGAACAAGCTTAAAGTGCTGATGCACCATGCCGATCCCAAGCTCGATGGCTTTGTTCGGGCTATCGATCATGACAGGCTTGCCATTCACTTCAATGGAACCTTCATCTGGCTGATAGAGACCAAATACAATATTCATCAACGTTGACTTACCAGCGCCGTTTTCGCCCAGTAGAGCATGGATCTCGCCTTTACGAAGCTGAAGGCTGATAGCGTCGTTGGCAACAATGCCTGGAAAACGCTTCGTGATTTGTTTTAACTCAACGACGGGGGTTGCTGCACCCATGTAATCACCCTTATAACTGATATAGTTTGGTTCCGCAAACGTAAGAAAAACGTCTATCGACGTATGTTCAAGGGAAAAAACCGCTTTTGTTGCGGTCACTTTCCTTCTCTTGAGATTATCGAATCCATCCAGCACAGCTGAAATGTATACATTCCATAATCTTAAGAAAAGCTCCTTCCGGAGCGTTATTGCTAAAACATTGATTCTGCATTTGGATGGATTCCAGCAGCATCTTGTTAACTAGGTACATATGTTATGATGGCTTGAGCAAATTTTCCTGTCTTGACAATCATAAGGCCGGTCAAGACCGGCCTCGTGATTATTCAATTCGCGGTCGAAGCAATTACTCTGTAGGTACTTTGATTTCGCCGCTGATGATTTTTTCTTTGTATTCGTCAACTTTAGCAAGGATGTCAGCAGAAACATTTTTTGTAGAAGTATCAGCAATACCTACACCGTTCTCTTTCAGAGTCAGGTTTTCAGAACCGCCAGCAAATGTGCCGTCGATAACTTCTTGGTTTACTTTCTTAACTGCTTCGTCAACTTTTTTGATCATGGAAGTCAGTGTAACATCATCACCGAACTCCAGAGATTGGTCTTTATCCACACCGATTACCCAAACATCTTGTCCTTGTTTTTTGCGGGCAATGGCTTCGTTGAACACACCGTTACCTGTAGCACCGGAAGAGTGGAAAATGATGTCCGCGCCTTGGTTGTAGATTGTAGCTGCAGCTGCTTTACCAAGGTCTGGTTTGTCAAATGCGCCTGTATAGTTGGAGATCAATTCAGCATCAGGGTTAACTGCTTTAACCCCTTCTCTGAAACCAACTTCAAATTTCTTGATCAGTGGGCTGTCCATACCGCCAACAAAACCGATTTTGTTCGTTTTTGTTGTCAGACCGGCAACAACGCCAACCAGGAAGGAACCTTGCTCTTCAGCAAATGTAACGGATTTAACGTTAGGAGAATCTACAACACTGTCGATGATCGCCAGTTTGGATTCAGGGTTTTGGTCAGCAACCGTTTTGATTGCGTCAGCCAATTGGAAACCGATACCCCAAGTCAGGTCATATCCACCTTTAACGAATTCGTTCAGGTTAGGAATGTACTCTTCATCGGATTTACTTTGCAGGTATTTAACTGCTGTACCTGTTTCAGTTTCAGTTGCTTGCAGAGCTTCCCAAGCGGATTGGTTAAAGGATTTGTCGTTAACGCCACCTACGTCAGTAACCATACCGATCTGCAAATCGGATTTCGCTTCAGTGGATTCGCCACCTGTTGTTCCACCGGCATTTGTTTCTTCCTTCGGTTTGCTTCCGCAACCTGCGAGCATTACCGATACTGCCAGCAACATGACCAAAGACAAGCTGAGCATCTTTTTCATTTCTCTTGTTCCCCCTTAATGATATATACCTAATTCCTACCCAGGTCGATATTGAACGATGAACAGATGTCTGATATGACTTTTATGCGGAATGTATGGTTTCTTCGACATAAAGAGCCCATTCACACCTTATCTTTACCGGATCATCTGCCGAAAAACCGAACATTATGACTAGGAGAGAAAAGTTTAGGACTAGCCTACTAGAGGTGATTATACATTTAACCAGTGTTAAAATCCAGATGTTTCATGACTAAAAATCACATATTTTTAGACTTTTATTGTTGAAAACGCTTAAAATTTTAGCAGTTTAACACGCTAACGTTACAACGATGTGATGTTATATAACAAAAATATACCATCATTATCACCATTAGCCAGTAACTCCTAGTTTTCATTTGCATTATATGAACGTTCGGTTTTTATGTATCTGCCAGAGACCTGGTAGCTGTAAACCGCATCCAATCTAAGTTTGTCCTTCCGGACCCCGGTGTATTCGTCCACACTTTCTGGCGTAAAAAAAGCCGCCATAAGGTACGGCGGCTTGCATGTTACAATTTAAGCGTTGATTTTGCCTTTAGCTACAGTAGCCAAAGAGTTGAACGCATTGATGTCGTTAACGGCCAGATCAGCCAACATTTTGCGGTTCATGTCCACTCCAGCAAGTTTCAATCCATGGATCAGTTTGTTGTAAGACAAACCGTTTTGACGTGCTGCTGCATTAATACGAACGATCCACAGTCTGCGGAAGTTACGTTTCGTGTTGCGACGGTCACGGTATGCGTAAACCAGGGATTTCATTACTTGCTCGTTAGCTGTTTTAAAAATGCGGTGTTTGGAACCGAAATAACCTCTTGCCAGTTTCAAAACCTTTTTATGACGACGACGTACTACAAAACCGCCTTTTACTCTTGCCATATTAAAGAACCTCCCAAATAAATATTAAATGTATCCGTGGTATGTGTACGGCCTAAGCCGATCCCCCATACGGATGTACTATTTCAAGTTAGCCAAGCCTTGTTTCAAACGTCTTACGTCCCCTGCTGCCATTACTGGGTTGCCGTTCAGAACGCGCTTAGCACGTTTTGATTTGTGGGAAAGCAAGTGGTTTTTGTGTGCTTTGTAACGAAGGACTTTACCGGAACCGGTAATTTTGAAGCGTCCTTTCAAACTGCTGTGTGTTTTCATTTTAGGCATTTTGTGTTTCCTCCTTCAATGTTATCAGGCTTTTGGAGCCAGAATCATGATCATACTTCGGCCTTCCAATTTCGGTTGACGCTCGATGGTGCAGAGTTCTGCAACTTCCGTCTTCACGCGCTCCAAAATCCGTTGACCAATGGCGGCATGCGCAATTTCACGTCCGCGGTAACGAACGGAACATTTCACCTTGTCGCCTTCTTTCAAAAACTTAACTACATTACGAAGCTTCGTTTGATAATCGTGCTCCTCAATATTGGAACGGAACCATACTTCTTTAATGTCAACAATTTTCTGGTTCTTACGGGCTTCTTTTTCTTTCTTTTGTTGCTCATAGCGGAACTTGCCATAGTCCATGATGCGACACACCGGCGGCTTAGCCTGTGGTGCCACATTGACCAGATCCAAGTTCAGATCAATCGCCATTTGCAGTGCTTCCCGAATGGGCTTGATCCCAATTTGTTCTCCTTCAGCTCCGACAAGGCGCACTTCCTTCGCCCGAATCTCATCATTAATCATGTGATCTTTACTAATAACCGTCCACCTCCAGGTCATTTTGAATACTGTTAAACAAAAATAAAAGGGATGCCGGTCAAGCTACCGACATCCCTGTAATCAACACAATTCTTCATGAGTAAACACTTCATAAATTATTGGGATCGTTGACCAGCCAACATCAATGTTGGTCAGGTGAGAAGTCGGACTTCTGCTTGTGATTCCATTGCTATTCATTTAACGCACTTGAATACTATAACACCTTAATCAACTATAGTCAATATGTTTTAGAATATTTTCTATAATCTTTGGTGTGAAGCTGTTTATCATTACCCTTGCTTGCTCTGCACCTCATCCAAACGTACAACACGTGTATGCTGGGTATGGCTCCATTGTTTGTTGTTCTGCGTGAAGAACGCGTAGAACGTAATCGGATACCACGATAGCAGATAGATCGGGAATACAATCAGATACAGATACACTTTCGCAAAAGTGACCTTCTCCAATGCCATCGACAACAGGAATGTCAAAATGTTCAAACCAATGGCTACGAAGCCTACCCATAATGGGAAGTACCCGTAGATGTTGGCAATATGCGGTCCGCTGAATACGGCAGTATCCACCCACATCACAGCGGTCATCAGGAATGTCAGTAATACAACGTATACGTTAGCACCATATACGGCAAGGTCAAACTTGACCAAACTTCTTTCCTTAATACTTTGCCACAACAGCGGGAAGAAATATCTCCGTGCTACCGTAAAGTGACCTTGCATCCAGCGCAGACGTTGTCTTGCTGAAGCTTTGAATGTCAAAGGCTTCTCATCAAATACTTTTGCATCATAGTTAAACACGGGATACACATTACGCTGCACACTGCGCATCGTAAACTCCAAGTCCTCGACAAGGCTAGTCGCACCCCAGCCGATTTCCTTCAGCAAATTCGTTTCAAAGCACATTCCTGTACCGCCAAGGAAATTGGCCATGTTCAGGTTGTGACGAGACAACTGCCACAAACGGTTGATGTACCAGTACGATACCCCGTATGCTGCAGTAATCCAGGAATCTTCCGGATTTTTCGTATCGATATAACCTTGAATAACACGCGAACCGTTGCACAAGTCGTTATTCATCTCAAGCAGGAAATTGCGATCAACCAGGTTGTCGGCATCAAACATCACAACGGCGTCATACTGACGCGGCAATTTCCACAGATATTTGAGCATCCACTCAATGGCGTAACCTTTACCTCTGAGATCGGCATTTGTACGCACACATGCATTCAAGCCATGATCTCTGACGATTTGAGCTGTACCATCCGTACAGTTATCACAGATAACGAACACATCATACAGATCTTCCGGATAATCGAGTTGCTTCAGGTTCTCCATTAACGCACCGATGACCTGTTCTTCATTGTGTGCTGCAACGAGTACAGCGAAAGACTTTGTGGCAGGATAGTGTTTCTTTTTCTTTTTCTTATACAGACCGAACAGCGAAAACGTGAATTGGTACACGGCTAGCAGTGCCAGTATGACCTGCATCGTGACGAATATAGCGTCCAACATCGTTCTCTGTTACCCCCTTTTTTTCAAACCCTGTTTACTTTAGCGTTTCTCTACCTGATTCTGCATCTTTGTTTTTTTGTAATGTGCAGAATATGACCCTGGTCTTTTGTTTACTACGCAAGTATTTCAAGCATGGTTGCTTCCAATTTGGCTGCTTTATCGATTTTGGATGCTTTTCAGCTATTTGTCAAAACCGCAATTTCACTTCCTAAAGCAGAAATGTGAACATTAAACGCTGAATTGGCAGTTCGTGATACTGCGCCCTCGCATTCATGCCTGTTATATCTTATTTTCAGCCGTTTGCTTGATTTTTATTTCTAAAGTCCCTGCTTTTTTCATTACCCAGTACTGTCCAACCAGAGGCTATATAAAAAATAACGCAAACGGACACCAAAAAGTTCAATATAAAACTCACATTTTTTTAACCTCATTTCAGCCATGTTGAATCATTGTATCTTTTTTAGCTCGTCCGAGTCAAAAAGTTAAGTTGGATGATTAACCACTCTTTAACATGAATTTTACGTTGTTCACATGTCTTCTTCTTGAAAAGGACAACATTTAAAAATATGATAAACATATACCTGAAATAACCTGAACTTCACGAAAAACGGTTATATAGTAATCAGGACAACACCGGACACAGGAAACATACCGGAAATACTGCCGCCAATTCGGGCGGCCTGACTGGCAGGAGGCCAATATGAGCCGTTTATTCGTTAAGTTTCAAGCGTACGATCGCAATGTATTTATGTGGATTAATGGTCGACTTCATAATCGATTTATGAATTTTTGGCTGTACTATCTCACCCATCTGGGCGGAGCAACATTTTCTATTGCCGTATCCTTGTTGATATGGCTGCTCGCTCCAGCCCCTTGGAATACGACAGGCCTACAGGCATGTATCGCTCTGGCTGTGAGCCATATTCCCGTAGCCATCGCCAAAAGGTTGTATCCTCGCATCCGGCCATATCTGGCCATGCCGGAGACGATCACCTTCCGCAATCCCCTGACGGACCACTCATTTCCTTCAGGGCATACAACCGCTGTCTTCTCGGTAACCGTTCCGTTTATGACTATGGAACCTATTTTGCTGGCGACGCTGCTGCCGGTTGCACTGATTGTCGGATTCTCTCGAATTTACTTGGGTTTGCACTATCCTTCGGACGTGCTTGCAGGTGCTACAATCGGTACTTTAGTCGCACTTGCGACAGTTGCATTATGGTCCTAAAGCAGATATGTTAGACTAAGGAAAACCTAGCAGGAACAGGTGAAGCAAGCGTGGAGAAAAAACGAGTATTACTACTTTCAGAAGGCTTTGGAGCCGGTCATACACAAGCCGCTTATGCACTGTCCAGCAGTTTGAGAAAGCTCTCACCGGAAGTACAGACCAAAGTGCTCGAACTGGGTAGTTTCCTTAACCCCAGGGTCGCACCACTTATTATTACGGCATACAAAAAAACGGTAACCAACCAGCCCAAACTTGTCGGATACGTATACAGGCATCAATATAAAAAGTCTTTAAACCGATTGACTACACTCGCATTGCACAAGCTGTTTTACACACATACACGTAGTGTCGTACGGCAGCTTCGTCCAAATGCCATTGTATGTACGCATCCCATTCCAAGTGCTGTCATATCAAGATTAAAGCGCCTCGGTGTACAAGTGCCACTCTGCACGGTCATTACCGATTACGATGCGCATGGCACGTGGATCAGTCCCGAGGTGGACTTGTATCTGGTATCTACTGAAGAGGTCAAGTCCAAATTGATGCTGCGCGGAGTTGCCGTGGACAAAATACGAGTTACCGGCATTCCGGTACACCCCAACTTTTGGGAGCATCCTGGCCGGGATGAGATTCGTGCCAAGTTTAATCTGAAAGATATGCCCACCGTTCTTGTCATGGGCGGCGGCTGGGGAATGCTCAGCGATGAAGTGGTCAATAAGCTTCTGACTCGCTGGCATAACGACATTCAGATCATCTTCTGTCTCGGACGCAATGACAAAATCCGGATCAGCATGGAACAGAACCCGGAGTACCGGAAAGAAAATATTCACATTATCGGATACACCAAAGAAGTGGATAAGCTAATGGAAGTTTCGGATCTGCTAATAACCAAGCCTGGTGGAATGACATGCACGGAAGGACTCGCCAAAGGTATTCCGATGTTGTTCCATAATCCCATTCCGGGTCAGGAGGAAGAGAACGTTCAATATTTTACCGCCAGAGGACTGGGCGAACCGATCACTTCGCTCGATGTCGTGGTTAAATGGATGAATAAATTGTTACATAAATATCCCGACATCGTCCGTAAACGCAAACGCCATTTGGCACAGATTGCCAAATATCGTCCGATGGAAAGTGCACAAAGCATCATTGATCTTCTGGACCTTCGGCCGTTCCAGACTGATCAGGCTAGATTATGATCAAAAGTTCGATAAACAAGCCGCATACACTTATGCAAAGAAAAAAAGGTCCCTTCAACGTGAAGGTACCTTTTTTCATGTTTACTGTAAAATGAAATATATAAAAACTACTGAATGCCTGCCGATTTCAAATATTCCTGCCATTGTTTGGTGTACTCCGCTTGTATTTTCTCCAGCCCTGCCTGCTTAGCTTTTTCCATAAATGTATTCAAGCCTGCTTCAACGTCTGCAACCAAACCAACGTTCAGTGGGTACAGATACTGTTTCTCCACTTGCTCAAGCGCAGCCTTCTCTGCCTGAAATGGTGTCCAGTCCTCAGCAAATCCGGTAAAGATATCCGGCTTCTTGATTTTGTCGAGCTCCTCGAACATGGCGAGTACGTCGTCGAACGTTTTATCATAGAGCATGAAGTCCGGATTCCGCCAAGCCCAGCCATTCATGCCCTCACGCGGGAATCCATTCGTCTGAGCATCGCCCACCATTTTGTAGTAGCCATCCTGCACTTCAAAGTTCTTACCTTCTACACCGTATTCCGTAAGCCAGTTGTAACGTTTGTCTGTTACCAGCTTCTCATAAAAAGCGAGTGCCTTCTCCGGATTTTTGCTGCTTCGCGGTATGGCGAATCCATTGTGAATCGGATGAACCGGCTGTGCAAAACCTTTGGCATTCGGATAAGCGAAGTATCCAAGCTTCCATTCGGGATGCGTAGATTGGACTTTGATCACATCCGCATTAAACTTGTTCGGGTTCTCGCCTGATAGCACAACAGCCGCCTTGCCATTTTGCAGCAGTGAATTCGATGTGTCCTTTACGTTCAGCACGTTTTTCGGGAAAAACCCTTTATCCATCCAGCGTTTGTACGTTTTCAGGTCCTCCAGATGCTGGGCGGATCCCCAATAGGACGTGATGGTTGACGGCGAATCGTACATAATATCAAGCCCGTAAGGGAGCTGACCAGCCGTATTCACCAGTTTGGAGGTTAACTGTCGGATGCCGTGAGTGTGATTGGAATTGTTGTCCGCGATCGGAATCATGTTCGGTTCATTGGCTTTGATTCCTTCAAGATAAGCTTCAAGCGTCTCCAGGGATTCCGGTTTGGGCAAATTATACTTTTCGCGCAGGTCCTCCCGGTAAGCAATTCCTTCTGTCACATATTCGATCCAGGTCGAAGGCACGGTATAGATTTTTTCATTGATTTTAACAGCATTCCACATGTCCTCGGGCACGTGGGACTGCAATGTTGGTGCCGCCTTCGGCAGCAGCTCGTCGAGCGGCAGGAATGCTCCTTTTTTGGCATACGATTGATAGAATGTCCAGTCCGCAGTGAAAATCAGGTCAATCGGCTGGCCAGAAGAAAGAAGGAGCTTATATTTTTGATCCCAGTCCGTCCAGGAAGTGTAGTTAAATTTTACATTGACGTTCAGATCAGCCTCAGCGAGTTTGTTAATTTCGGATTCAATAACAGGCAAGTCTTTGGGCGCGTCCCCAAGCATGTAAAATTGCAGGGTTACCTTCTTGCCTTTGTCTGTCGAAGACGCCCCTTCCTCATTTCCTTGCGCCGATCCCCCAGATCCGTTATTACATGCGGCTAATACCCCGGCAAACAACATTAGGGCCAGCACCAGAGACAAGTGCCGAATTATTTTGTTGCGCATACGCATCCTCCCTTTTGTAGGAAACCTTATATGTTAGCGTAAACTGCCAGGACACGAGCAGAAGTAAACAAACAACTGGCTGGCGCCCCGAGCATTTTTACGTTCTAACCTTTTACCGCACCAATCGTTAGACCTTTGACGAAATAGCGCTGTACAAACGGATACAGGAACAAAATCGGACCCGTCACCACAATCGCCATGGCCATCTTGGTTGATTCCGTAGGTACATCCTGGCTGAGCGTAATTCCTGTGCCAATGGCCATCTGATCAATAAAAGTAATCGTATTCATCGTGTTATACAGGTAAAACTGCAGCTGATACATATCCGGGTTGTTAATGAACAGAGACGAAGTAAACCAGTCATTCCAGTAACCCAGAGCCAAAAATAAACCTACGGTTGCGATCCCGGGCATCGCCAGTTTCAATACAATGCTGAAGTAAATGCGGAAGTCATTCGCGCCATCCATTTTGGCGGATTCAACCAGCTCATCCGGAACAGCAGAACGGATAAAGTTTTTCATCAAAATGATAAGAAATGGCGTCATCAATCCAGGAAAAATAAGGACGGTATACGTATCCGTCAAATTGAAATAATTAGCCAGCATAATGTACCAAGGCACCAACCCACCGCCAAAGAGCGTGGTGAAGTAAATGAAGAATGAGAAGGTATTACGGTATTTAAAATCTTTGCGCTGTAGTACGAAGCCTGCCATCGTAATGAGGAACAGTCCGAGCGCGGTCCCCACAACGGTTGTAAAGACAGTCACTCCGTATGCTTTCAGCACTTGAGTAGGGAATTTGAACACCATTTGATAGCCTTCCAGGGAAAAGTCTGTTGGAAAGAGATGATAGCCATCTCTTACAATCGACTCATTGCTGCTGAACGAGCCGGATAGGATTAGAAGAAAAGGCAGCAGACACATGATGGACAAAATCAGAATGACGCCATAGGCGATGATCTGAAACAGCAAGGTAAATTCCGAATCTCTGGCACGGGTAGTATGCATGATGCTTCTCCCTTCTGCCCGTTGGGCGGTTTAGAACAAGGCGTAATCCTCATTCACTTTTCGGATGATGTAGTTCACGGTCATGATCAAAATGAACCCGAATAGAGACTGGTACAAGCCTGCTGCGGTAGCCATCCCGATATCAAAGGTCACTTTCAGGGAGCGATACACGTACGTATCAATAATGTCTGTGGCGTTATACAGCACACCGTTATTGCCAATAAGCTGATAAAAGAGATCAAATTGTCCCTTCATAATGCTCCCCAGAGAAAACAGAAGCAGAATGACAAAGGTCGGTTTCAGCATGGGAACAGTGATATACCAGATACGCTGAAAAATATTCGCTCCATCAATACGGGCAGCTTCATAATATTCGTCACTGATCCCGGTAATCGCCGCCAGATAGATCACCATACTGTAGCCAAGATTCTTCCATAGATAAAAGATAATGATCAGGAACACCCATATCCAGGGCGTGTTATAAATATCAATCGGGCCGGCTTCAAAGCGTTTGAGTACTGTGTTCACAAAACCGGATTCATAGTTGAACATGTTGTAAGCGATTACACTGAGTAGTACGAATGAGATGAAATACGGTAAGAACATCACGGATTGCGTAATTTTCTTAAAGAGCTTGCCACGGACTTCACTTAACATAATGGCACAGAAAATGGCGAGTCCATTTCCCAGTATAATGAAAGCCAGGTTATAACCCACTGTGTTGGTCGTAAGCTTCAGCAGCATGCCGGACTGCCAGAGAAACTTGAAGTTTTCCAGCCCTACGAATGGACTGCCGAATAATCCGCCTTCAAAGTCGTACCGGGTAAACGCATAGTAGATACCCACCATCGGAAAATACGAGTTAATAAGAAAAAAGATCAGTGTAGGCAGCAGCATCAGAAACATGATTTTGTTTTTGTTCAATTCTTTGAGCATGGCTCGATCCCTCCCGAATTTCTTGCAGCGCGGTTGCGCCGTGGAGCTCTGTTTTTAGTGTATATGCCCTTCCCGCTCCCCGATACTGAAGCTTCCCGCCGGAAAATGAACGATATTGCCAAACCGGATATGAACAATGTGAACCAACACTGAAAAGAACTTTAGTGCGTTCACAAATGTTGATATCGTGCATAACCTGAGCATCGTGAACAATTCAGCGAAAGTTGAACGATATATACTGAAACAACCTTTTAAACCTTGTACAATATTGATGTAAACGCATACATAATGTATAATTTAAAGGGCTATCCTCATCCAAAGCGACCTGCTGTGAAACAGAGCGTAACGCTGTGAAATGAAGTTTTTTCACCCAAAATGCACATGTTCAGGGGGAACTGATTGATGCGCAAACGTTCGGAGGACAGTCAAAATGTATTTTCTCGCATACTGATTGGCATCATTGTCAGTACCGTTGCTACCCTGCTCGTCGCTTCTGCCATTCTCTACGTCAACTACAATCGCATCGCTCTCCGCCAGGTCTATCGCACCGATATGAACAGTCTCACACAGACCAGCCGAGAAGTGTCCAAAATGACCGAAACGGCCAAATCCTTGTCTTATCAGATTTATCAGGACTACAGCATCTCTGCACTTCTCCTGTACTCTAAACCAAGCATTTATGAAGTCACTCCAGCCATGGAGCAGCTCGATAACTACCGCATGTCCCTTCCCTTTATCGAATCCATCTATGTATACAACTCCAAAAGCAACGAATTCTTTATTAGTTCAGAAACACGTAATGGTCAGCAAACCCTTGCCGAATTAGACGATCAGGGCATTAAGGATATCCTCCAGCGATTTCATGAATACAAACCCTTTGTTCCGATTCCACGTACTTACCAGGTTGGTTCTACAGAAGAAGTTGAAGTGAATAGTTACACCTATCTCTGCTATGACACCATCAATGATAATGCCGAATTAAACTACGCAGTCGTAGTCAATATCAAGGACGATTGGTTAAGTCCCAACATCAATGCAGCGGATCAGCCGGGCAAAACATTTATTATTAACGAAAACGGACAACTGCTGTCCGATTTTGGCGATCGCACGTTAATGCAGGATCTCTCCAAGGAAGCCTTTATGCACCCCATTCTGCAAAATACGGAGCAATCTGCCTACTTTACCGCTGACGTTGACGGGGAAAAATCACTTATCACCTATACCACACCTGATAATTTGGGATGGCGTTATGTACGAATTACACCTGATCATCTGATCACTGCTGATATTCGCAGCATGCGCACGCACACCGTCCTGTTTTGTCTGGGCTTGCTTATTGCTGGACTGCTGCTCTCTTACCTTGTTTCTCGGAAATTATATCACCCCATCGATAAAGTCATTGTTCGCATGCGAGTTATGGAAGCCGAGCGTCGGGGAAGTCTGCACATCTTGCGTCAGGATTTTTTGCGTGGTGCTCTACAGGGGCGAGAGACGGTCTCCGGGGGGATTTTGGAAGAGCGCATGAAGTTTTATGGTTCGTCTGTCCAGGTTCATCGTCCGTCCAGGCTGGTATTGCTGCGTATTGACCGTTTTGCCGATTTTTGCGAAACCTACCGGGACGATATCAAGCTTGTTAAATATGCGATGATGAACATTTGCATAGAATCGGCGGAATTTCGCTACCACACGGAAACCGTCGATATGGGCGGGGACATGATCAGCCTTCTTTTCAATCACAAAAATTCGGATCAGCAGGACGTACAGGATGCAGAGGAAGATATGGAGGAACTACTGCGTATGCTGCAGGATGCGGTAATGCTGCATTTGAAATGCTCCGTTTCGTTCACTGTCGGGCCCGAGGAAGACTCTTTCGAGGATGCGATCGCCGGCTACCCCCACTCAGCGGAGGCTTCCCTGCACCGATTATTCAGCGGTCCGGGCTGCCTGCTGTATACAACCGACATCATGGCGTATCAGGCCAAGGAATATGCATTTCCGGCAAGTAAAGAGCGGCAGCTCATCGATTGCCTCATGACAGGCAAAACGGGCGAAGCCAAACAGATCTATACGGATATCGTGGATGAAACGTCAGCATACCCTTTTACCGTATTCCAATTGGCTCTGTCCCATCTGACGATGACACTGAACCATGTACGCAATACGCTTAAAAAAAATAACCAGCTTACACTGAATACGATCTCGGACACTGCAATGCTTCCTCTCCATGAAGCGGAGGAACTCCGTGAAGTTCATGCCCACTTCTATCGCCTATTTGATGAATTAGGATTGAAAGTGGAAGAGAAACGAACGCTGAGGCATGAAGAGCTCCTACGCCGAATTAGCAGCATTATCGAACGGGATTATGCGGACACCAATCTCTGCCTCACCTCCATTGCTGAGGAACTCACCATGTCGCCCATCTATATCAGCAGGTTGTATAAACAACTCACGTTAAAAGGACTAACGGATGTGATTAACGAGACACGAATCATCAAAGCCCAGCATCTGCTGATTGAGACTGAGAATTCCGTTGCAGATATTGCTGAGAAAACCGGATTCACCAACAGCTCCTACTTTTATCGCATGTTCAAAAAGTTCAATGGGGTGACCCCAAATGATTATCGTCGCAAGGAACTGCGCTCCGAGCAAATGTAACGATATCGATATCTTCTAATGATCTTGAAGAAGAAACATCAAAAAAGCGGCACACGAGGTAATGAGTCTCTCCTCCATGTGCCGCTTATTCATTTTACTCTTGGTCTTCTCCGGAATCATCCGAAGCTTCACGTACTTTGTACTTGTCCAGACGCATCTGCTGATACTCACGCAGCGCCTCTTCACCCACAATGACTTCCACACGGTGAATGTTCATGCCTTTGCCCATGAATTTCTGTTCGTATTCTGTCATGACATGCTCTTCATTCAATCCATCACGATGAAGGTTCAGGGACAGATTGGTCATTTGCAGACCATAGTCGGCAATCGCATTAAGCGAGAACTCGAACAATGTCTCCGAATCGGTCTTGAAGTGAATTTGGCCCTTGGCGTTAAGCAGTTCTGTGTATTTCTTCAAAAAACGCGGATGAGTCAAACGACGGCGTGCATGCTTGGCTTTTGGCCATGGGTCACTGAAGTTCAGATAGATCCGTTCCAGCTCTCCCGCTTCAAACACGTCCTCGATCTGTTCAATGTTCGCCAGGACAAGCTTCACATTGGGCGGCGTTTCTACATCAGCCTCACTCCACGCATTACGAGCCTTCTCACTAGCCCGGCGCACCAATTCATCATACATATCAATCCCGATAAAATTGTATTGCGGATATTTATAACTCATTTGGCTGATAAATTGACCTTTACCCATACCAAATTCAACAAAGATCGGATGGTCGTTGCCAAACAGTTCAGACCATTTCCCCTTGTACTGTTTGGGTTCCAGAACAACAAGATCCACTTGCTCCTCCAGATTTTCCCGAATCCCTTTTCTGCCACGTAAACGCATTTTATTCCTCCGTTTGTCCATACTTGTCTCAGACTCATTTTGCCGAAGAACCGGCCAATTGTAAAGAGCAATGAAAAGGGAATCTTCGGATCTGCCACTTGGGGCAAATCTCAAAGATTCCCTCTTCGATTTATTTGGAATTGGGGTCCAACTACTTTAATAGTTCATAGTCTACCTTATCTTGGTGTGAAAAATCAAATGTCTTTTCGAAAGCCGTGCGAACTTTTTGTCTTGCAGCCGCTTCCACTTTCGGATTGCCATTAAATCGAACACCTGTCAAAGCCAGTGCTTCTTCTGCCGTCAGTTCTACTGAAACATGATGAAGGTTATTGTTTTTAACTTGGGAATTCATTCATATCACCTCACGGTTTAGTATGGTCCATGACGTCAATTTTGATTCAAATGCTATGATGAATAGTACCCATTGGATGCTGTCTGACGTTAAGTTAAATATAACACAATGTGTAAACTATAGCAAGCGAAAAACCTTGATAATACAGTCTATTTTTGACTTCGAATTCCCCTTTTTTTGCGTTTTTTGATACAATGGTTAAAGTCCATGGAGACACGGATTATCACAATCCGTTCTATCACGTGAATAGATAAACATCTGTCTCTCCCGAGAGGGAATCCGGCAGCCAAAGGAGCACCCTGAAGATGAATGCACCTGCAATACAACCTCCTCTTTCCTGGGGAGATAAACGATTCCACACCTGGAATTACGAAATGCGAAACGAGTTCAACAATAAAGTGTTCAAAGTTATGCTTGACGCAGGATTCACCTGCCCAAACCGTGACGGTTCAATTGCCAAAGGCGGATGTACCTTCTGCAGTGCTCGGGGATCAGGAGATTTTGCCGGCAGCCGACGGGATGATCTGGTTACCCAATTTAATACGATTCGGGACAAACAGCACCTCAAATGGCCTACGGCCCAGTACATCGGATATTTTCAGGCATATACGAACACGTATGCTCCTGTTGAGCAGCTCCGTGAGTATTTTGAAGTGATTTTACAACAGCCCGGTGTCGTCGGTCTGTCCATTGCCACTCGCCCCGATTGTTTGCCTGATGATGTTGTGGATTACCTGGCCGAACTGAATGAACGTACCTACCTGTGGGTTGAAATGGGACTTCAAACCATCCACGAGTCGACCTCAACGCTCATCAACCGCGCGCATGATACGAAATGTTATGAAGAGGCCGTAGAGAAGCTGCGGAAACGGAATATACGTGTGTGCACACATATCATCTATGGCTTGCCTCAGGAAACGCATGAAATGATGCTGGATACCGGACGCGCAGTAGCCAATATGGATATGCAAGGCATTAAGATCCATCTGCTGCACCTCATGCGTAAGACGCCAATGGTCAAACAGTATGAAGCCGGGCTTCTTCGATTCCTGGAACAAGACGAGTACATCAAACTGATTGTCGATACACTCGAGATGCTTCCACCGGAAATGATTGTGCACCGCCTCACCGGTGATGCTCCGCGTGATCTGTTGATTGGACCGATGTGGTCCATGAAAAAGTGGGAAGTGCTGAATTCCATTGACCGCGAATTACGTTTACGTGATTCATGGCAGGGTAAATATTGGAGGGGAGCATAAGATGGGCTTTCTCTCGGTTCTTAGCTGCGCCCATCAATGGGTATCCTCCCGTTTGCAGCCCGGGGATTTTGCGATTGATGCCACTGTAGGCACGGGTGCGGATACCCTGTTTCTCGCACAGCAGGTTGGGAAACGTGGTCAGGTCATCGGTTTCGATATCCAAAATGAAGCGCTGACTCTTGCACAAGCCCGAATTCGTAAACAGCAAGACGGATCAAAGCTCGGTTCCATCTCCCTGATGGAGTTAAGCCATGACCGAATGGCTGAAGCTGTTCCCGAGCAATGGCAGGGCCAAGTGGGCGCAGTCATGTTCAACTTGGGATACCTGCCCGCCGAAGGTGCGGATGCTTCTGTTATTACTCTAACGGACAGCACGATTGGGGCATTGGAAGCAGCACTGGGCCTATTGCGACCACGCGGCATAATTACAGCTGTATTGTATCCGGGCCATGAGGGTGGTGCACAGGAGGCAGATGCAGTACTGGCCTGGTGTTCGGCTTTGCCTGTAGACCAGGCACAAGTTGTGATGTACCGCCAGCTGCAGCGCGCAACCTCTCCATTTCTGATTGGTATTGAGAAAAAGTAATTTCCTTTACTCTCCAAATGCCATAAAATAAACACATTAAATAGCACGACATCGCTGTGCATGAATATGGGCCAAGCTCTAACCTTGGCTCGTTTACTATGACGATGCGTGCTTTACATATTTGGCTGCTGCAACCGTATACAATACGGAATGCACAGGCATGGATTTGATTAAAGCGATTCACCACTTCATATACTAGAGGAGAGATTACGATGTCTAAGCCATACCCACTACAATTTCAACCCGAGTTTAAGGAACGTGTATGGGGAGGTCGGGCGCTGGAGCAATTCGGTCTGACACCACCTGAAGGACATATTGGAGAAGGATGGATGATTGCAGATCATCCTAACGGTACAACCAAAGTCATTAATGGCGAACTTGCTGGTAAAGGTCTGGATGAAGTGCGGGAACAGCTAGGCACTTCGTGGCTCGGAACAAAAGGTGTATCTGAAAAAGGCGGACGCTTCCCCCTCTTGATCAAACTGCTGGACTGCAATGATGATCTATCCGTACAGGTTCATCCGACAGATGATTATGAAGCCCTTCCTCCAGGCGAACTTGGCAAAACGGAAATGTGGTATGTGCTGGACGCGAAACCGGGAGCGCACATCATTTATGGTTTAAACGAAGGAGTCGATCGTGCGGTGCTGAAGGAAGCATTGGAGAATGGCACCGTGATGGATACGCTCCGTCAAGTACCGGTTGAAGCGGGAGATACGTTCTTCATTCCTGCCGGAACGGTACATGCTCTGTGCGCAGGAGTGGTCGTTGCCGAGATCCAGCAAAATTCGGATACAACTTATCGGATCTACGATTATAATCGCCCAGGACTGGATGGAAAACCACGCGAGCTGCATGTTGAAGATTCCTTGAATGTGACTGCCTATGAGGGCGCTGGTGCTACCACAATGAAAACCAATAACGCGACACCAGGCGAATGGCTGAGGCTGGCGGAATGCCCTTATTTTGTCGTAGAAAAAGGAATTGTTTCGGATCGGTGGGAACTCTCTACTCATGCTGACAGTTTCACCATTCTCGTCGTTTGTGAAGGGAACGGAACCTTGGAATGGGACAATGATACGCAGGAAAAAATTGAATTGAGCGCTGGACAATGCTACCTGCTGCCTGCCAATCTTGGAGCTTATACGCTGGATGGCAATACGACAGTTCTTCGTTCTTATCTACCTTAATCAAACCAGTGAAGGAGGGGTTACACGATGCAGGAATCTACGTTTGCCCTTGTGGGTAATGAAGGGACCCGCATTCATGTCTACCGCTGGCTTCCCGATCCGGAATGCGATATCAGAGGCGTTGTACAGATTGCGCACGGCATGGCCGAGACCGCAGCACGATATGGTGAATTCGCCGAGTGTCTTACCAGTCACGGGTATGCTGTCTACGCCAATGACCACCGAGGACATGGAAAATCTGTCGAGAATCCGAAACTGCTCGGCAATGCCGGAGCAGACGCCTTTCGCTGGATGGCAAGTGATATGATTAATCTCGGTGAGGTCGCATCCAAGGAACATCCGGGAGTCCCCTTGTTTCTGATGGGACATAGTATGGGGTCGTTCCTGGTGCAGCATCTGATGTATGCTGGACATGAACGTTACCATGCATTTATTTTGTCCGGAACCAATGGGAAGCGTGGTCTTCTCCGATTTGGTGAAAAACTCGCACTCATGCAATGTGGTATCCAGGGTGCGGCACATCCAAGCATGCTGCTCAACGCCATTGTGTTTGGCGGCTTTAACCGTTCCTTCCGTCCGGCTAACACACCTTTTGATTGGCTATCACGTGATGCGGATGAAGTTAAACGATTTATCGACGATCCATTGTGCGGGGCCATCTGTACCGCCGGATTCTTTCGTGATTTTTTCAAACTGTTGTTGGAAATCCATATGCCTGAACACATGAAGCGGATTCCGAAAAATAAAGCAGTGTATCTGTTCTCCGGAGAACTGGACCCTGTTGGACTGAATGGTAAAGGTGTGTATAACCTGGTCTCCCAGTACAGACAGCTTCAGATTCAGGATGTGGAGTATCGCCTGTATCCCGAAGGACGGCACGAGATGCTGCACGAGACCAATCGTGAAGAAGTATACTTGCATGTGGTCAACTGGTTAGAGCGTCACACGCCGGGCTCCGAGCAAGACAGCACAAATGACATTCGTGATACACTCGCTGATACGGTCTGAATTTCCTTACAAAGCTATAGCAATACGAAAGCCCCTACCGAGGGACACAGTTTGCACTGTGCCCCAGGTAGGGGCTTTCTGCTAGGTGAATCTATAATGATTGCTAATGTTGTTTTGGTCCGTGTTACCCTTCGATCAGCAAGGATTCTGGATCTTCCAGCAGTTCCTTCACCGTAACGAGGAAGCGTACTGCCTCGCTACCATCGATAATACGGTGATCGTAAGACAATGCGATATACATCATTGGACGATTTTCCATCCGCTCTGCGTCGATCGCAACCGGACGAAGCTGGATCTTATGCATACCTAGAATACCTACTTGAGGTGTATTCAGGATTGGTGTAGACAACAGGGAACCAAAGGTTCCGCCATTGGTAATCGTAAACGTACCGCCTTGCAGGTCGGAGAGCGCAAGAGAGTTGGAGCGAGCTTTGGAAGCGAGGTCCGCAATACTCTTCTCAATCTCAGCGAAGCCCAGTCGATCTGCATCGCGAACAACAGGAACGACAAGACCTTCCTTGGCAGACACTGCGATTCCGATGTCATAATATTTTTTGAGTACAACATCTTCCCCATCAATCTCAGCATTAATGGTTGGGAATTTTTTGAGTGCGCCAACCACGGCTTTGGTAAAGAAAGACATGAATCCCAGGCCGATATCGTGCTTCTCTTTGAACTTGTCCTTACGACGTTTACGAACATCCATGATTGCAGTCATGTCTACTTCGTTAAAGGTTGTCAGCATTGCCGCGGTTTGCTGTGCTTCTACCAGACGCTTCGCAATGGTAGCCCGGCGACGGGACATGCGTTGGCGTTCAACCGGTTTAGCATAAGTAGAACCTCCAGCTGCCGGAGCACTTGCTGGTGCTGCCGGAGCTTTGCTTGCAGGAGCTGGCGTTGAAGCCGGTGCCTGCGTGTTATGACTTTTTACGTCTTCCTGATACACACGTCCAATCGGATCTTTGCTCTGAACCTGATCCAGCTCAATGCCGCGCTCGCGAGCAAGCTTGCGTGCGGCTGGTGAAGCCGTTTTGGTTCCATTCTCGGAAGATTCCGGAGCTGCAGTTGCAGGTGGAGTTGCTACCGCTACTGCCACTGCTTCTGGAGCTGGGGCCGCAGCCTGCTGCTGTTCTGCAGCCGGCTGGGAAGCGGGTGCTCCGCTTCCTCCTCCAGTTCCTGCTCCCAGCGTACCAATCGTTTCTCCGATTTCAACCGTCTCGCCTTCCTGACGAATAATTTTCTCGAGTACTCCGCTCTCTTCGGCACTGATTTCGATATTTACCTTATCTGTTTCCAGCTCCAGAAGAACGTCACCCTGATTTACAGTTTCGCCTTCTTTGACAAGCCATCTGGAAACCGTTCCTTCAGTAATCGATTCACCCATTGCAGGTACTTTAATTTCACTCACAGCTGTTACCTCCCCAGTGGAATATTATTCTTCGTCGTTTGCTTCAACGCGGATGTAATAATCTGTTGCTGTTCCATGCTATGCACACTTTGATAACCGCTGGAAGGACTCGCGTGTTCCGGACGGCCTTCGTATCTCACGGTTGTTCCTTCCGGTGCAATAGCGCGCAAGCGAGGTTCCATGTATGTCCAGGCTCCCATGTTTTTGTTCTCTTCCTGAACCCAAACCAGTTCTTTCAGCTTGCTGAAACGTGCAAGGACGCGCTTGATTTCTTCCGCCGGGAACGGATACAGCTGCTCAACACGAATAATGTGAAGCCAGGACCAGTCGGCTCTGTCTTTCTCAAAAGCGTCCTCGAGATCGATGGCGATCTTACCACTGCACAGAATGATGCGTTCTACGCGATCCGGTTTGGTTCCAAGCCCTGCTTGTTCAAGTACAGGCTCAAACTTGCCTTCACTGAACGCTGCAGCGGGAGATGCAACACGCGGATTACGAATAAGACTCTTCGGCGACATCAAGACCAGAGGACGTGCATCTTCTGTTTCAGTCAACGAAGCCTGACGGCGCAGCAGATGGAAATACTGGGATGCACTCGTCAAGTTGGCAACCGTCATATTATCTTCTGCACAGAGCTGCAGGAAACGTTCGAGACGGGCACTTGTATGCTCAGGTCCCTGCCCTTCATTGGCATGAGGAAGCAGCATGACCAGACTCGATTTCTGAGACCATTTGGCACGGCCAGCGGATACGAATTGGTCAAAAATAACCTGTGCACAGTTGGCGAAGTCACCAAATTGAGCTTCCCAGATAACAAGCGTATCCGGGGAATACACGTTATATCCATACTCGAATCCAAGCACCGACTCTTCCGACAGCGGGCTGTTGTAAATGGCAAACGCTGCACGTGCTTGTGGCAGATGATGCAGCGGGCAAAATGTTGTCCCGTTCTCCGAATCATGCAATACCAGATTCCGGTGAGCGAAGGTTGCACGTTCTGCGTCCTGTCCGCTGATCCGAATTGGCTTGCCGTCAGCCAGAATTGTGGCAAATGCCAGTGTCTCGGCAAGACTCCAGTCCACTTTTTCGCCTTCGTTCAGGGAAGTGCTGCGACGCTGCAGAATACGCTGCAACTTCGGATATACATTGAAGTTCTCTGGCCATTTCAACAGATCGGCATTAATGCTGCGCAGATTATCCAGCGGTACAGCTGTTGGAATAAGCGAAACCGCCTCAGGTTGAGTGGCTTTCAGTTGTGACTGCTCATGAACTTCGTTTTTCTTCATTTGTTCATAAGCTTCTTTCAGACGATTAGTCACCGCTTCGCGAATGCTGCTAATGGATGCATCATCAATAACGGCTTCCTGCTTGAGCTGGTCCTGATACAGATGACTCACTGTAGGGTGACTCTTCACTTTTTCATAGACCTTCGGTTGGGTTGTCTCCGGATCGTCCGTTTCATTGTGACCATAGCGGCGGTAACCGATCAGATCAATTAGGAAATCCTTTTTAAACTTGTTGCGATACTCTGCTGCCATGCGAATCGCCGCGATACATGCTTCCGGATTGTCTGCATTCACATGCACAATCGGAATCTCGTAACCTTTAGCAAGGTCACTCGCGTAATAAGTAGAACGGGAATCGCTGCTATCGGTTGTAAACCCGAGACGGTTGTTCACAATAATATGAATCGTTCCGCCGTTTTGATAGCCCGGGAGTGCTTTGAAATTGAGCGTTTCCGCCACAATGCCTTCACCAGGGAAGGCTGCATCGCCATGCATCAGAATTGTCGCTGCTTTTGTAACGTCCTGTTTCGGATATCCCGGATCACGCCGATCATCCTGCGCCGCACGTGCAAAGCCTTGAACGACAGGGTTAACGTATTCCAGGTGACTCGGATTGTTAGCCAAAGTCAGACGAGCCTGTACTGCTTCGCCATCTTTTACAAAGCGGTTCGCACCAAGGTGGTATTTGACATCCCCTGTCCAGCCGTAATTGATTCCTGTCGATCCTTCAGACGGAACCAGATCCTTGTTCGGGGAATGATGGAATTCAGAGAAAATTTTGCTGTAAGGTTTACCCAGGACATGGGCGAGTACGTTCAGGCGACCCCGGTGAGCCATCCCCATCAGAATATGGCTTGAGCCCGAGTGTGCCATAATGCGTACTGCTTCATCCAGCATCGGAACGAGCACATCGTTTCCTTCAATCGAGAAACGTTTTTGTCCCACAAACGTTTTGTGAAGGAAATCCTCGAACTGCTCCACCTCAACCAGACGTTCCAGCAGTGCCTTCCGTTCATCCTGATTCAGTGGTGCCGGGGAAGTCCGTGATTCAGCACGGCGGTTCAGCCACTCGCGTTCATGAACTTCATGAACATGGCTGAATTCATAAGCAATCGGACCTGTATAGATCTGGCGCAGACGCTGAATGGCATCCCAGCCGTTGCTTGTCTGTCCATCTGCACCCTCCCAGATCAGGGATGCGGGCAGTGCTTTCAAATCTTCTTCATTCAATTCAAAATGCTTCGGTTCCAATAAAGATGTATCTGAATCTTCACTTATGCCAAGTGGATCAATATCCGCGGCAAGGTGACCATAAGTTCGAATATTCCAAACCAGTTTCCCGGCTGTAACCGCTTTCTGTAATAATTGAATATCCACGCTCCCGGAAGCTGTTTGGGCGTTGCCGGAATAAGTGGCTGTATGTGCATCTCTGCCAGGCATCGGCGGAGCACCCCATTGTTCAAACAATTCCCGATATGCGGGTGTAACCGATTCAGGATCTTGAGAGAATAATTCATATTGTTCTTGTACGTATCCCAAATTGGGTCCATAGTAACTTTCCCAGGGCTTCTTGTTGCCTTCCTCGATCGTCATCGACGTTCCCTCCGTCTTGATTTAGTCGTGTTTTTTGACGGAAATCATTGACTAAGCCGTAATTTGCGTTCGTTCAACATTTTAAGCGAAATTTTTCATGAAGTCCAATCATCGTGATGTTGGGGGTAAATAACGTTGTTCCGACGCTCCCGTCAAGGTTTGTCTGCGTTTTCAAAAACATAATAAACAATAATTGGATATGCCGCCGACACAGATGTCGAATCGTGTCCGGATCTGCTCGAGGGTTCCATCTAGCTCAAGGTAAATCGAATTCGTTTTCTAATGTCTATTCTATAAACTTTTACGCTCAGGAGCATTTCCTATTTTTAGTTCAATTGATGCATAAATTAGATGAATCAGATAAATGAAGCATAAACTCTGCATATCGCAGATATATCTGTTCCCACGTTTCCGCATTAACCCCCTTTAATATGAATTGTAGTCCATAACAAGCCAAAACAAACCGTCCAGTTAAACATTAACCATTTGAGAACAGATTCAACAAAAAAAGACCGTGAATCGACACATTCACAGCCTTCGCTTCGGTATACAGGTTTCGAATCGGAGTAGCGGGATTTGAACCCACGACCTCACCCACCCCAAGGGTGCGCGCTACCAGGCTGCGCTATACCCCGATAAATCGCAAATTGATTTCGAGAATTATAACGTGTGGTCTTTTCATACCACAAGGTCGCTGAATCCTATTGCGGGATCCCAATCAACATATATCCAAATTATACCGTACGCTCGCTTCACCTGGCAATATATAACATTGCGTCTACCGATGTGTTTCTATAAAAAACTCTATCGTACCAAATCCATGGATTCCGATATACAACCCTGGCTCCTAACTGCGTCCATAGATCATATGTAATGCAAATGGGGTTAAGGAGAGCTGTTGAATCTGCTCCATTGTGAACCAAGCCGCACCCAATGAATCTTCCCCATCCGGTTCTTTCCTGATCTCACTTGCCTGCTTGTCAGACTTCAACTGCACATCATACAAAATGCCGATATGGTAAAGCTCCTCAGGCATTCCCTGATACACCCAATGCACAACAGTGGATTCCGCAGAACGAATGGTCACCTGCACATCTGTAAGTCCCGTTTCTTCTTCAATTTCGCGGTGCAGGGCAGTCTCCGGCTGTTCTCCGAATTCCAGTCTGCCACCAGGCAGATCCCAATACCCTTTATATGCCCCTCGTGCTTTATGAATTAACAATATCTTGTCGCCCCATCGAATGAGACCATATACCCCCAGATGTGTATGTTGATTCATCAATGACTCCTTCTTTCATCTGTGAGGTTGTGAGGTATCTGACTTGTTCCTCGAATTTTCGTATCCGCTTATTCATCTGATAAAACGATGGAGTGAAGATTAACCCCGTTATAATGACAACCACCCAGAGCATACTCAAAGGCTTCAGCTCCCTTTTCAGATTCATTTAGCATGCAAGGACAAACGAATATCCAGCTCACTTCCTTCGATCAACATGGCCGTTAACCCATGCTCCGAACCGGAACGATGGTTCTCACCGTCCATCCAGAATGCAGCTTCTCCAGCTTGGATAACTATACGTTCCCCCGTTTCCCCTTCAACCCAGCCTTCACCTTCAAGTACCAGAAACACCTGCTCCCCTACAGCCGGATGCATACCCAATTCTCCGCCGCCAGTGAGTTTGAGATAAGACACCTGGCAACCCGAGGTGTTTCGAAGTATTGGCATAATTTCTGCTCCGCTACTTCCAAAAGCGGTAACCGTTCGCGCATTTCCAGGTGCTACATGATAAATTCTCACTTGTTGTTTTCCTCCGCTAGAGTATCCAAGTCCACCGCCAGGCGGATCATATCCACGCAGCGAATACCGTCCTCGATAATCTCTTCATCGTAATGTCTCACAAAATAGTCGCGATCAACTCCTATAATGCGAAAACCGCAGCGCTGATACAGCTTCAACTGATGAAAGCTTGAATTGCCTGTTCCGATCTCGACCGTTCGACAGCCCAGCCTGCCTGCTGCTTCAATTGCTTCCTTAATCATGTGCTTGCCGACGCCTTGCCCCTGTAATTCTTCCTGAACAGCAATATTAACAATCTCAACAGTCTCGGGCCGGGTCTTAAGCAAAACAAACTCGCCTACCATCTCGCCTTCATATTCAGCGATAAAACACACACCACGACTTAAATATTCGTCTACTTTGGCTTTGGAGGGATCAGCCATTAGCAAAAGTTCATAGGGCTTTTCCTCTTCCCAATCCAGTATTCGGAACGTTAGTCTCATACGGATCTCCACCTTTTCATCGTAAAATATTCTTTTACGGCCCGTTTGCTGAAGCCTATGTATCAGCTTAAACGCTAAACTCGGATGATTCTCGTCACACGTTGGCACTAGGACTAATAGAGAAATATATCTTGAACTCACTTCTAATCTGGTCATAGTGAAACATCTTATATTTCTATTTACTATAAGTACGCTGCTCCATTCTGATTGGAATAATGGCGAACCATCATGCCGCTGGCTCTGCGCATTCCCTGCCTCTCATAAAAAGGCTGCGTTTCGGTATCACATAACAGATCGATCATGTACAAACCCTGGAGCCTCTTCAGCATCCTCTCTGTTAGCGTTGTCCCAATCCCCTTACCTTGGAACTCCGGCACCACTTCCACAATGGAATGTATGCACTAAGCACCCCATCCGAAATAGCTTGAATAAAGCCTATGACCTTCCCTGTCTCATCATCCACTGCAAGCTCAACTGCATACGATTGCTCCAACAGTCTCAAAAAAATCGCCTTCGACGGTGGATTGGGCCAGCCATCAAAAAAATGTTCGCTCAGTTGTTCCGCGCCTATTCCGTCCAGATTCGATCGGTATGACACCTTCAACGCTCACCTCTCCCTTCAAAAAAAGCAAACCTCATTATATCACAATATATGGATACGTATACATGAAAATGGATGATACATTTTGTTCAATTCCGGTGAGTATTCATCTGTTTTCATAACCTTAATTCTTCTATTCCATTGCCCTATCGTTATACACCATAAACGTTTCTTGTAGTGTACGGTTTGTCGACTTTTCCCAGATCACGCTACGTTCAAATGTACCTTCTTGAAAGAAGCGCGGGAATCGTTCTGCAAACCAATCCTGCATAGGCAGTTCAAGCGCCTGTTCCACCGGGATCCACAGCAATTCGCCTTCAGGCGGATCCTGCAATAATTCACCTTCAAATGAAGTGGCCAGATAATTAAAAACCATATACCGCAGTCCCTGCTCGGGATCACAAAACTCATCCAACCCCTTGTATGTAATCTCACGGACCACAAGTCCCGTTTCTTCCTCAACTTCCCTCATAGCCCCGTCCACGATGCTTTCCGGAAAATCCACCTTACCTCCAGGTGCAATGTATCCCGGGAATCCTTTGCGATCAGGTCTGTTCATCAATAAAACCTTGCCACTATGCTTGTCCCACACCATACACATCGTAAATATGTCAATTCTGTTACTCATCGTTATCCTCCTGAGCTGATCTCCCATGGTTGTACATTAACATTTCTGGTCATCCCTTGAATTTTCCTGCCTCTTCGCTAGGATAAAAAAACAAAAGCAAAACAGACCTCGAATTCATCTTCGAGGCCTGCTATTAAACCGTTATGATTCAGTCCATACTTGTAATCAACACTCTGCGTTCTTTCCACTCGGCACGACGATAAGCCTGAAGCAGGCCAAATTTGCGTATGCTTGCTTTGGGCACCGATTTGTAAGGCAGACCGACTGTGAATTCCTGAGTAAATGGAAAGTAGGAGAGTCCTACCTTTTCACCCGAGATCCATTCGGCGCGAATCGGTTGTCTTCCACAGGCATCGAAGGTGCAGCTGAGTCCCTCTGCAAAAAAATCATAGCGCGATGCAGGGGTTCCCGGCTCCTCCATACAGAGAAAAAGGCTTAGCTGATCACAGAATAACATGATCTCCAGGTCGCTTTGCAATCTGCGCTTGAGTTCATCTCCTCCGCCGAGCTGCTGCTGCCAATCCTCCTGAAAACGTTGTTCTTTGTTCAGATATTCCCTGATATCGTCATCATCGTTAGGGTTAGCACCCAGGGTGTTCTGAAATAGCTCCGTGTACATCATGCTGCACAAAAGCCCGGCATACAGACTTTTTTCACGGACTTCTTCAATTCCTTTTTGGTAAAATACAAAACGCGGGCGTAACGGAAAATCCCGAAACGAATACGGGGACTGACTGTAATCATTCCAAAAAGGTACGGAATCCAGCTCAATCCAGCCACGATCGTGTTCTCTTGCTGCAAGTATAAGCTCCTCCCGGTGACGGGAATCAGCGAGCAATTCATCTTTCCAGTGGGAAGCCATCACGCCGGCTACTTGTCCATGCTCATGCTGTGCGGTCAAAACAAAATCATGCTCTCTCTCATATACGATCATTTGCTGTCACCCTTCCGCATGGTATACTTCGACTTTTACATATACTGGTATAAATTGTCCCATTATCTCTTCACTTTTTCTTCTTCACCCGGACGGCATAACAAATTTGCAAATGTAAAGGTGTTGTCAGTTGCCTGAAATTTGGTACACTAAAGATTGTGTCACTGATTACATTACATACAGAAAGCGGGATCTCATGAATTTATACTCTCCTTACATCGAGTTTAACCGCAAGGAATGGGCTGAACTGAAAGAACATCAGACCACCCTTCCACTGACGGAAGCCGAATTGGAACAACTAAAGGGATTGAACGAAGAAGTATCCATTCAGGAAGTGGAGGATATTTATTTACCACTTACCCACTTTATTGACTTATATGCAAGAGTTTCACGTGAATTGAATCAATTAACGGCTTCTTTTTTGAAAAAGGAACAATCTCCCGCTCCCTACATCATCGGAATTGGGGGCAGTGTTGCCGTGGGCAAAAGCACGGCAGCCCGTTTGCTCCAAGCCATGCTCGCCAGAGGTAAAAACAAACCCAAGGTTGACCTCGTTACGACCGACGGTTTTCTATATCCCAATGCCATACTGGAAGAGAAAGGCATCATGAACCGGAAGGGTTTTCCCGAAAGCTACGATATCAAGTCTCTTATTCAGTTCATGGGCGATGTAAAATCGGGTAAACCTGAAGTAAAAGCGCCAGTGTATTCCCACCTTGCGTATGATGTCATTCAAGGAGAAGAGCAAACGATCTGTCAACCGGACATCCTGATTATTGAAGGCATTAACGTTCTGCAGGTGAAAAAGGAAACACCGCTGCTTGTCAGCGATTTTTTTGACTTTTCCATCTATATTGATGCAGAAGAGGAGCACATCCGTCATTGGTACATTGAACGTTTCAAGCTGCTGCGCAGCACCGCATTTCAGAATGCAGATTCCTTCTTCCATGACCGCTTTGCCCACATTGGTGAAGAGGAAGCTGTACTGACGGCCAGTCAGATCTGGCAGGACATTAACGCCAAGAATCTGCACGAGAACATTTTGCCAACCAAGGGACGAGCCAGACTAATCCTAAGAAAAGAAGCCGACCACTCGATTCAGCAAATTAAACTGCGCAAACTGTAATTGCTGTCAGCAAGCTGTACGGAAGATCCAACTACCCCTCTACTAAAGGAGACAATAGCCTATGCAAACCTTGGTTGTACTCGGTAGTATCATGATGTTTCTCGCCGTAGCTCTCGGAGCGTTCGGTGCACACGCGCTCAAGCGAAAATTATCTGCAGACATGATCAAAATATACGAAACCGGAGTTCAGTATCACATTGCCCACGGTCTCGGATTGATCCTTCTGGGCCTGATTGCGGACCGCCTGGAACAGTCTTCGCTCATTATGGCAGCCGGATGGCTGCTGTTCGCAGGCATCCTTCTATTTTCGGGCAGCCTCTATGCACTGAGCATAACGGGTGTCCGCAAACTTGGTGCGATTACTCCGCTTGGCGGAGTCGCATTCCTTGCCGGATGGGTCATGGTCATCATTGCCGTTCTGTAATACAGAACGGATTGTAAACGAAAAAGAGTGTTCTAGCCGATGTAGATGATCGCTGGAGCACTCTTTGTTGTTTAATCTGTCCATATTCTGCGAATGGAAGGTGGCCCCTGCTCTCCTCGCTGCCGTTCCAGCACATACACATCTGGATTGGTTAGCAGCCTCCACTCTTCGTAACCAAAGGACCTTTGATAATGGCGAAGGAGCAGAGATAACATGTTGCCATGAGTTATAACAGCCGCAGATTGCTCCGGGCGACTCCAGCATTCCTCCAGCACTTCCATCCCACGTGCGGTCGCGATGCGTGACGACTCTCCGCCTTCTTCTGCGAAGTTCTCATCGGTATATGTCCGTTCCAGTACTTCCATCCAGTTCTCCAGATGACGCGTGCTGAGCACTCTTTCCTGAAGACGCTCATCGGTATGTATATGTTGAGATGCAGCTCTGGCGAGCGGTGCTGCCGTCTGGAGCGTTCTTTTCCACGGACTGGAGACAATGTAAGCTATGGAATGAACAGCAAGTTTCTCCGCCAAACGCTCTGCCTGACGAAGACCATCATCTGTAAGTTCTGCATTCGGCTCCTGTCCTGTTGCCTTGGCGTGTCGAATGAGGTAGATCGATTGCAGGATTCTCTCCTCCTCTGGTACAGCTCATCTGGACATCGTGTCAAGATACCGAAGAGCAGCCTTCATTTTCTCCTGATCCTCCAAATGTCCTCCTGAACTCAAAAATGTAACCTGCTCCTCCGGTCTCTCCCCATGCTGTTCCGTCAACTCAAGCAGTTGCTTCAGACGGTTGACCGTGCCTGTACTGCCATCAATAATCTGTACATGATCCGGAAGTACAGTCCGGAGAATGTCTGAATAGAACGGATAATGTGTACAACCAAGTACAACCGTACCGTATGAATCCAGATCCAGATCAGCCAGTTTCCGGCGAAAATACGCAGCACTTTTTTCCGGATCAAAATCCAGCTGTTCACACCATTCCACGAGTTCAGGCAGTGGCATGGAATCCACACTGTGATGGTCATCCACACGGGATACGAGTTCGTTATATTTGCTCTGACTCAAGGTTAGTGCCGTTGCAAATACGAGAACTCTCCTCCCGCTTTCACGGTTCATCTCTACAGCCGGCTTCACCGCAGGCTCCATTCCGATGACCGGGATATCATACCTGGCACGCAAATCCTTTACCGCCAGACTTGTCGCCGTGTTGCAAGCAACCACGATTGCTTTTACATGTTCCCGCACGATCGCTTCCGCGCAATCAAAGACATGCCCTCTTACTTCATCGGCCGATTTGGTTCCGTAGGGGACATGAAGCGTATCTGCATAATACAAAAATTGTTCTTCAGGCAGCTGCTGTAAAGCTTCATGCAGGACGGTTAAACCGCCGATGCCCGAGTCAAAAAATGCAATTTTCTTATTCAAGGGTTTCACCTCTATAACGTATTCTTTTGGGTACCAGGTCCAGGAACCTGTATTTCCTGCTCATGATGACTGGAGGTGAGGATTGTTCTAGAGAACTAATATTCTTCATTCATTTTATACTGTCTAAGCCAGTCTTTGCCACTGTTCCACTCGTTCACGGAATTCTGCTCCCCGAGCAGCTCCGTACTTGCCTGAGCCATAATCCATTCCCTTAGGCCGTTATCGGAGCTGGACTCAAGTTTCTGTAAAAGAACATGCAGCCCTTCCTCACCCGTATTCAGGATCAGTCCATACGCCTCCGGGCTGCCTGTAATATAATCGTTAGGATTACTGCTGCTCACGATTACAGATTCACTAACCATTTCCTGCAGGCTGTGCTCAATCACCCCTGATATATTCTGTTCTTCGGTCTGGACCGAGCACCCTCCCACCACAAATACAATACTCAGGGATACCAGGCTGCGTACCAAATGTTTACGTATCATCGGACCACGCCTTTCAACAAAAGTTTAACGAAATAGGGACCTGCCATTCATTTCCCAGTACCGCTGCTCCTCTGGCACCCGATCCAGGAAATCCACATAGGATCCAACCCAGCCCTGAGGCATGTAATGTTCGAAAGACGCCGGCTCGGGAAACATGGAGCAAAACTGTCTTTGGTCAAAATCCACAAGGAATGAAGGTACAAACTTCAACCACTCGTCACCTTCTTGATGCTGCTTCCTAAATTGATAGAGACGGTCTCGCAGCTCTGCGGCGGTTACTCGCTCATCCTGAATAGCCTGCAGGAATACTGCAGCGGTTTCCTCGTTCAGTATTTCAATGCCGAACCGTTCCTCCATCTCCACATTCAAAAACCAGTACTCCCGCTCAGTTACATACCAGCAAAACGTCCCACGAAACAAGACTCCCGCAATGGTATTCTGCGCATATTCAGGCTCTGTCTTCATAATTATACTCCTCCCGGTAAATACGGATATGAGCTTCAATGACATGTTGCAGATCCTTTTGTACATATATCCGAATCACCGGGTTCACCCTCTATGACGAAGTCGTAATGCTGAAATCCATGCCGTATTGGTACAGTCCCAGTTTGCGGGCCACCTGCTGCGAGGAAAGATTGTCCCAGGATGTACTGTAGAGAGGAATGCGTCCGCTCTCTTGCACGTGGTACTGCCAGCATTTGACCGCCTCCACCCCATATCCATGTCCTCTGTAGGCAGGAACTGTATGCAAGCTCGCTTCTGCGCCCAGCTCCGAAGTTCGGGCAGAGCAGCATACGGCTACGGCGGAAGCTCCAATAACATAAGCGACTACAGGTGCTTTCGCATGCAAGCGTCCGATGAGATCGTGAAAATGCTCTTCCAGCAAAAACGTATGATGGTGGTCAATAAGCTGCACATATGAATGCCACTCATCCCATTTCTCCCGGAAGACAAATGCAGGCCCCATCCATAGATTCTTGACGGGCTTATAAGCCTCGATCGTCCCTATCAGCTTCGGAATGTCAAGCGGAAGCTTCGCTTCAGTCGCCAGCAGATCCGTAAGGTTTGGCGGCAGGTCCTCATGATAATAAGGTAGAAGGCCAGCAGAAATCATGCCAATAAACAAGGCAGGCGCACGCCCGCCTTCCGGTTCGTTAATACCAGTCAGACGCTGCTGCATGTTCATCGTATATAAGGTCTGTGCCTGTATTTTCATCAAGTCAGACGGTTCAATATTGAATAGGCGATCCATATTATTTAACCAGCCTTAGTAATAACCGCTCGCCTTCACTTCGTTTATGAACGGACTTTTCCAGAAACTCGGGCAGTTGCCGCAATTCAGCCGGACGATATCCGGGCCCGCAGCCACAACTATGGTAGGTGAATCCGTGGCGATAAAGAATCGCTACCTTCTTCCATTGCTTCAGATCGCTTTGCTTCGGTGCTCTAAAATCTTTTCCCATGCTAACCATGGGTGCTGCACACTGCGGGCATTTAAATTCAAGCCTTTCATACACTTCAGGAGCGAGATCATGTCTCGATATTTGCTTAAATGATTTGCGGCAGTCGAAACAGGCATACGTATCTTTGTATGGTCCTGACATGGCATATCTGCACAAAGAACTGCACCTCCTCATTAATTTCCATTATACGGTATATTCCAAGGAGAAACGAATGCTAACTGATAATTCCTAATGAAGAGCATACTGAACTGAATTTCTGGATCCATCATTCACCAGTAATACATTCATCCTGTTTTACCGCCAGCTTCCAGGCTTCACCGAGCTCCTTCACGGATGCATAGCGACGGGCCCGATCAGGATCCACTGCTCGAATTACAACCTGATATAAGGCTTCTCCAGCGTTCCACTTGGCATATGAACGATCCTTCTCTCCACCAAGCAGTACAAACGCCGTTGCACCCATGTTGAATACATTGGTTACTCCATCGATGGGTGCACCGAATTCAAACTCCTCGGGAGACATGAAGCGGGATGAGCCCCACATGCGTCCCATGGAATTGGTAAACGAACCCTTCTGATACAGATCGATATCACAAATCTTGATCTTATTTTGTTCAAAATCATTGATCAGACTGCCATCGTAAAAATCAACAGCTACATACCCTTTTCGTTCCACCTCAATATGAAAATTCAAGATCTGCTCCATCGCCTGAATTTGCATCTTAATAGGGAGTTGCCTGAAACGATAATATGGTGAACGCGGATCTTCATATTTCGCTGGAGCCGGAAAATACCACTGGGAATGCAGACATTCTCCATCCACCCAATCAAATACACAGACATAACCCTGTTCCGTTGCAAAATGATCTCTTAGTCGAATCAAAGCGTCATGCTTCAAATCCTCGTAGACTGAAACAGAAGATCTCAAACTACGGATGGCTTCCGGCGGACTATTAAGTATACTCGCATGAATGGTACGTGCTCCCGCATATTTAACAAAGAGCCTTGTACCGTCCTCCTGTATCATACCAAAGGACAGATTGCCGGAATCCTGCTGATCAAATACGCGAAATACCTTGCCCAAGGGCCGTAACCATTCGAAAGAATGGGGCTCTTGTAATACAAAGGCGTTACCGTCCACTTCAAGATGAACCGTATCTGTCATATGGACCTCACAGATGGATAAACATATGTCATATGAGCTTCATCATACCCTTGTCCCTCAACTTCAAGAGCATAATTCTCTATGCCATACGTTTCGAATCCATATTTTTCGTATAACCGTCTGGCTGATTCATTCGTTGTAACCACACTCAGGTTAATTTGCCTGATGCCCTCCAGTGTCTCTCCCCGCTTCAATACTTCTCGGAGCAGCCTTGAAGCAAGCCCATGCCCTCGATATTGCGGAGCCACGTACACTCCCCAGATGAATCCCTTGTGCCTGAGTTTGAGGCCGTATTCTCTCTTGAAACCCATCATTCCAACCAGTGTTCCTTCTGCTGTATAGGCTCCAAGGATGTAATCACCGGGCTCATTATGTATGCGATCCTGCACTTCATTCATTGGAAGCTGAACAGACAACTCGTATGATGCTCCGAAGGATTCCGGATGATTTTTCAGCGCCTCCAGACGCAAAGACCAGTATTGATCCACTTCATCGCGCCGAATATTGCGGATATTGAATCTGCTCTGCTTGATATCTTCGCTCATTCTTCGATCACTCCTTGCATCTCGTAAGGATAGTCGATCTGCTGCTTCACATTCTCGGCTGCCTCCCGTCCGGCAAGCAATCCAAGTACGTAAATTCCGAGATCAATCGACGTGGCGACACCGCCGGCCGTAATGACATTTCCGTCCTTGACAATCCGGGTCTGGATGACCTCGTCTGCGTACGGCTGCAGTAGATCATACACATTAGGGTGAGTCGTAGCCTTCTTACCAGAGAGAAAACCTGCCGCACCGAGCAGCAAAGAGCCCGTGCATACCGACACCTTCATCGGAACCTTCTCTGCCTGTTTCAGCCATCCTACGAATGCTTCATCAAACCGAAGCTTTCGCGTACCCATGCCACCAGGAACAAAAACCATATCGTACTCACCCAAGTCCGGCTTCACTCGATCCACTTGGAGCGTTAATCCGGATTCGTCCGTGACCTGATCGGTCATCGCACAAGTTTCCCATGTACTGCCCTTGGTTGGTTCAAAGAAATTCAGCCGATTGATCACATCATAAAATCCTGCAAAATCAAGAAAGGTTAAACCATCAAACAAAACAAAAGCAATTTTCAACGTGAAAACCTCCCATGTTTTTATTTCGACGCGTCTCGTTCCATCGCTTCCTTCACCCAATCACGATGACTTCGAACAAGCTCAAGCCCTCCTGACTTAAATTTATTAAGTCTGCCCTATTTCAGACCTCGCGCAATAATCCACTCCAACCACTTCCACGGAAGCAGCGTTTTGCCAACAATGAGCACACGAGATCCTTTGCCGAGTGCATAGCGGAGCCGGGGTGCACGCATCCGTGCAATGCGGGCGATCAGGTCAGCCACTTCCTGCGGATCGGGCGCAGTCTGGCCCGCATGTGCAGAATAACGAAGTACCGCATCCAGTTTTTCTTTATAAGGGGAGTTATCATTGCGGTGAATTTCACCCAGCCCTTTATTCCATATGGGTGTGCGATAAGCTCCCGGCTCAACCAGGACTACCTTTACGCCAAACGAAGCCATTTCATGCCGAAGACTTTCGGTGAAACCCTCCACGGCAAATTTGGAAGCAGCATAAGGCGCGTAGCCCGGGAACCCCGACAAACCGCTGACACTGGAGAGGTTGATGATGAGTCCCCGCTTCTGTTCACGCATGACCGGAAGAACCGCACGCGTCATTGCAATCAGACCGAAGAGATTCGTCTCCATTTGCCGCCGCCAATCGTCCATGGTTACTTCCTCGATGAAACCACCAACTGCAAACCCTGCATTGTTCACCAGTATGTCAATTCGCCCATACATCTGAAGCACAGCCGCCACAGCAGCCTGTACCGAAGCCGAATCCGTCACATCCAGACGCATATAATGCAATCGATCCGCAATGCCTGCTTGTTCTGCCAGCTGGACTAATTCTTCATTCCGGCTCAGATCGCGCATGGTTGCGGCAACCCGGTACCCCTGCTTGGCAAGCGTAATCGCAGTAAGCATGCCGAACCCACTCGAGGTTCCCGTAATTAATGCTACTGGTGCAGTCTCTCCCTTAGTGTTCTGTACCATCTCCCCGTCCACCTTCCTCCATTGAATCGATCAGCTTCTCCCTTTCTATCATTACAAGACTGAACATGGCTTAATATCCGCTTCACTCAAGTCCAAGTCCAAGCTCAAGCACGTTGCCTCTCCACTCTGCGCAGCTTGGTCATTCCCGGTTCGAATGAGTAGGGAACATAATCCGTCTGCGGCACAGTGCACTCAAACCGATCTCCCAGTTTCAGGAGTTGACGCTGCACCTCGCCTTTCACCCATTCGAGATCATCACCACCTCCGCCAAGGCGAAGAGCAATTTCCAGTGATCCGTCTCTACGCTGAACAACACGGTAGTGCTCCAAATCCGGAGAAGCGGCTATAACTGCGCGGGTGATGAAGTCCGGAAATACAGGTACCTCCTCACCGGTATGGCGATGTGAAAAATAAAGCGTGTCATCACAGCGACCTTCGATCCGTTCAATGGCGGTAAAGGGTGAGCCGCAGTCACATGGGAATGCCGCCTCGGTTAGAATGTCATTCAGCCGATACCGGATTATCGGCTGTGATGTTCTGGAGAAGTCCGTAATAATGGGAACAAATCGCCGGGAAGCGGAATCAATAAACTCCTTTTCAATATGGACAATATCTTCATTCAAATGCAGTGTACCAAGACGGCAGGTCGCACCCAGAAATCCCTCTGTACATTGGTAGACTTGATGAATCGTTTGACCAAAGACGCGCTCCAGCACCTTGCGATCGAGTGGATCCAACACTTCGGCGACAGAGATGATTTTCTCGGGAGTCGCAGTCAACGAACCCACTTGATAAGCATCGGCCAGCATTCTCAGCATGGATGGAGGAGCTACCCACACGGTGGGACGATACTCTTCCATACGCTCGACCAAGGTATGCACGGGTTTCAGCAGATCAAAATATTGAAATTGCAGCTTGCCCCGCTGCACCGATTCATACAGGTTACTGTTAGCCCGCAGGAAAAAAGCAATCTTGGCAGGCTTCCACAGCCCACCAGGCAGCAGTTTGGCCAGCACAGTCCCCGTCCAGGCGTCCTGCTCCCGCTCACTCACAAGAAATAATCCCCGGTTCCCCGATGTCCCAGAGGAAAGACCAACCGTAATGCCTTGAACAGACGGTTTAAAATCACGTGTGTCTTCACTTTCTCCGGCAAGGGTCATGGCTTCGTTCTTCGAAATCCCGACCGTGTTGAGCTGGTCGAAATGCTGCATCATGATCTTTTTATCGATTATCGGAAAGCTCCTCCAGGCGGATGCTTCAGCATCTCCCCACCACTCTCGGTAAAACGGAGACTGTACACGAATTCGCCCGATATGCCGAAGGATCTGACGTTCCTGCCAATGTTCAAGCTCCTTACGTGATTTCCATTTTCGCAGTCCACGTGCCAATGCATAATGATAAACAATTCGCATGGTACTCATAAGTAATTCCCTCCCGTCCCCCACGCATTCAGCGCTTCCAGACAGTGGCTGGGTACAATCCGAATCTCGGGAAACTGCTGATGCAGCCGCACGAGTTTGTCAAAATTCATTCTGTATTCGGATCGATCCGACATGATGATGCCTGCGAGCACATGTGGTCTGCGTTGTTCACGGAAGGCCCGGCTGGACCACACCGCATCCGCGCACAGGAAGTATTCCTGTTCCCCCGTGCTGAGCAGGATGCCCATCATGCCTTCTGCGTGACCGGATACCTCTACACCAAGCAGGCTGCCATCACCGAAAAGATCGTATACCTCAGCAAAAGGGAAGTCGTCTCCCGCCTTCGTCCATCGCTCTGATTGTCTCATCACGGGCAAAGAACGGTCTGCAAAATCTCCCGGCAAAAGTCCGGATAAGAACCCGGATTTCACTGCTGCAACCGGGCCGAGTGATCGCACGGCCTCATACGCTTGGGGCAGATAGATGAACTGTGCCTCCGGGAAGTCACGCACCCCCGCGATATGGTCACCATGAAAATGGGAGAGAATAATGTAACGAATATCCGATGCTTTTAACCCTAACCGAGCAAGGAATTGTACCGCACTGTCCTCTTCACGATACACCACAGGCGTAATATGGCGATACAGCGCATTGGGCAGATGTGCCGTCTCCTTAAAGAAACGGGAGCTGTACCCCGTGTCCAGCAGCATCGGACCATGCACGGGATGAATAATACAGGCAAAGCCAGCAGGAAAGAGCACTGGCCGTAAACTTCCGCCCCGAATTGTCAGAAACTCCGGGTGGGTACAGAAGCCTGCCGCCCCCAGATGAAGTTCTACCTTCGTTGTTGTCAGCATGATTCTGCCCTCCACCAATCTGCAAACTGCTGTAGGCCTTCTTCAATGGTTACTCGCGGTGTATATCCTATCCGCTCTCGGGCGTCATGAATATTCAGCGTTTGCGGAATGGCTAACGAACCCACGGTGTATCTGGTTAGCTGCGGTTCGCCCAGCTTAGGCAGGAGACGATGCACACTCTCCAGCAGCAATGCTGCTCCATAAGCAGCCCTGTAGGGAATATTTCGGGGGTGCAGCGGCATACCCAGTAATTCAAACAGATGACTCACCAGTTCGTGGAACGGCCTCGGATCGCCATTGGAAATATTGTATGCCCTCCCCAGCGCTTCAGATGGCGCACTCCAGCATAACAGCAGCGCATCCACGACATTATCCACACAGGTGAGATCAATGACAGCCTGACCGCCCCCAATCATGGGCACACCTGATTTACGGTTAGCTGCGACGATTCTGGGGAAAAGCGTCTGATCATGTGGACCGAAGATGGCTCTCGGGCGAATCATGATGGAAGGAAGTCCGTTTGCATGGGCCTCAAGCACCACTTGCTCCGCCATTCTTTTGGTCGCTGCATAATGATTCGCTGGTTTGGCTGGCATGGGATCATCCTCATGAATGTCATATCGCGGTATATAATTAAAATACACGCTGGGCGTTGAGACATGAATGAATCGCTGTACACCCGCTCTCCTGCAACCATCGACCAAATGCTGCGTCGCTTCCACATTGCTGCTGTAAAAGTCCTGGTATCTGCCCCAAGGCGATGATAGCGCCGCACAGTGAAAGACGGCATCCTGATTGGTACATGCCTCAGCTGCTACTGACTTGTCACGCAGGTCACCTTGATAAAATTGGATCCCTTCGGCTTCCAGCTGAATACCGTATTCTTTTTTTCGGCCCATGCCCGTCACTCTCCAGCCCTGCTCTGCGAGCCTTAGCGCAAGATGTCTGCCCAAACAACCTGTTGCTCCTGTAACCAATGCTCTATTCATGGTTGTTCACCGTTCCATTCTATGTCGTGAGTCAATGCTTCAGTCAGAGATAGCTTGTACTTGCGTGCAAGACGCCAGGCGGACAGGACCACGGCCGCTTGTTCCAGCATGGGGCGTCTATCATTCTGCAGGTGTACGACATCTCTTGCACCTCGCCAGGCTGCCATCCATGCTCGCCACTGATCCGGTCGTCCAATCTGCTGCAATCCGCTGCCCAGCATCGGCAGCATGAGCATGGCCCTGCTGTGCTGCTTGGGAGTTATCAGGATACCTTCCTTCACCAGCGCTTCAGGCGTAACGATGGCACGTACCAATTCATCCCCCGGGTAGAAGAGATGGATTCCACTCGTAGCCCTGGGATTACACTCAATTGCAACCACCCGTCCCTCCGGTCCTTCAATAAAATCAAATCCAATCTGACCGCTAAATCCGGTAGCCTCTATAAATTGCTGAACCCACTTATAAGTACTCTCGTGCTCCACGTGTTCGAAATAGACACTGGCTCCCACGCTGCCTGTGCGATAGCGGCTGTCATACGTGGTATGAGCCACCATGTTCCCTTCATGAGCAACGCTGTATGTGCACAATGCTCGCCCAGAAACGTAAGCCTGAGCTACCCAGGGGAGGGCTGATGATATTTCTGCCTCACCTGGAGGAACGTTCCGTGAACCAGGCATGCGAACTCTGGCTGCAAATCGGGAATACACCGGCTTCCATACCCACTTCCCTTCCGTGTCCAGAACAGATTGGGTTTGAATCCATTCTTCCCGGCTGGTAATCAGACGCGTATCCGGTACAGCAAGGCCCATGGATTGTGCAAGCTGGATAAAATGAAACTTGTGATGCAGCTTATGCAGCTGCTCCAGTGGAGAAACAAGGACATGGCAATACGGACGCAATCTCTCTGCTCCCTGCGCAATATAGAACACTTCTTCACACATTGGAAGCAGCAGGTCGATTTGCGATGCTTGAATAATCCGTTCGAGCTCAGACAGATATGCCGCTGTTTCATGACGCGGGGATGGTACAACATAGCATTGCTCCACTGCACCGGACAATCTGCATAGATGACGTGATGCACTCTCCGCAACATACACACGATAACCTGCGCGCTTGAGCATGCGTGCCAGATCTAGTGTAACGGGAGCACGCCCCCCAGTGAGTAATACACTTCGGATTGCAGCAGCATCATCGGATTCTCTGAATCTAGTAATCAAAAATAAGTCCTCCCAATGACAATCCAGCGGCCGTTCCAATCAGGAGCACCCGATCACCTCGCCGGATACGCTGCTGCCTGATCGCCTCATGCAATCCCATGGGAATGGATGCGGCAATGGTATTCCCATGGTTTCGTGTAATGTCCATAAAGCGGTCTTCGGGAATATTTAATTTTTTGCGAATTAATCTCATGGCCATGGCACTGCCCTGATGCGGAATGACCAGCTTAAAATCTTCCATCCGGTTTCCGGAGGTCTTCAGCATATCGTCCAAGAATCCGGGAAGAAGCCTGGAAGCCATCCGGAAGATCGCCTGCCCATCCATATGAAAAAGGTAAGGCTCCGGCTGATCGGCCATATAATTCGAGGCATGAAGCCGTGTCCCCCCACCCGCAATTTCCGAGAATCTCGCCGCTCGGCTGTACGTCTTCAGGGAAGCATGCACAATCCGGGAAGATTGCTCTTCTTCGGAACGTTCGATAATGACCGCGGCGGCTCCATCGCCAAAGAGGGCCGCACTCTCCTTATCCGACCAATTCAAGCCAGCAGAAGCGATCTCCGTTGCTACGAGCAGTACCCGGCGATAACGACCCGCATCCACCATATAGGACATAACGTCCAGACCGTTTAGAAAACTCAGACAGGTTGCATCCATATCAAATGCCGGTATACCTGATTCCTGCTCTCCCATGGCCAGTTGAATGAATACTGCAGTGCTTGGCAAAGGCTGCTCCTTCGTACCGCTGGTGCACACCAGACAGTCGATATCGGCAAATTGCAGTCCTGCGTCGGCAAGCGCAGCTTCTGCAGCTCTCGCCCCCATGAACGAAGATGTTTCCTGACCGGAAGCATAATGGCGAACACCTACGCCTGTGGCTTTGGAGACCCAGCCTGCCGGCATATTCAAGCGGATATCCAGCTCCTCGTCCGTTACTTTCCGCTCCGGCAGATACTTGCCCGTTCCGGCAATTCTCACTCTTCTAAGTTGCATTTCCCCAACCTCTTTCTGTTTCATCTGACTGATTCAAATGACTTTTACACTGCGCCAGAGATCTCGAAACGTCAGCGGACCCGAATCTCCAGAACATACAGCAGAAGGGCAGATCATCTGCCCTTCCGAATGAAACGTTGTATTCAATATGGTTATTCAGTATCCACACTATTTCAGGATCTCATCAAGTGCGGTATCGAGTGTATCATATATAAACGTGAACCCTTCCTGCTCCATCCGCTCTGGGATAACCCAGCGGCTTTTGAGGACCAGCTCCGTTTCGGTCCGAATGAATCGCGCTCCCACTTCAAGCATCCAGCGAGGGGAAGGAATACCCACGCGGACGCCCATATGACGTCTCAGGCTCTCCATCAGTTGGCGATTGGTAACCGGATGCGGAGACGAAGCATTAAACACCCCTTCAAGTGCTGGGTGCTGCTGAAGATAAAGGACCATGCGAAACAAATCTTCAATATGAATCCAGCTGAACTGCTGTGTTCCGGGTCCCTGTGACCCGCCCAAGCCAAAACGCACCAGATTCGTGAGCGGCTCCATGACGCCGCCTTTGCCCAGCACAATCGCAATTCGCAAGGCAATCTGGCGGGTAGAAGGCAGACTGAATTCGAAGAAAGCCTGTTCCCACGCCTTGGCAACATCCACCGAGAATCCGGAGCCAATCTCACCTTCTTTTTCTGTCATGGGGCGGTCTTCTGCATGTCTGTAGATCGTGGCCGTACTTGAATTGATCCATAGTTCAGGCGGATGTTCACATTCAAGGATAGACTCGCCAAGAATACGTGTCGTGCTGGTCCTGGATTCTAGGATAACTCTGCGATTCTCGTCGGTGTAACGACAGTTTACAGATTTTCCGGCCAGATTAATCAACATTTCGGCACCTTCAAGTGCTTGCCTGATACCATCGGAGTCCTCCCAGGCAATATGACCTGGCTGACGTGAGATGATGAGCACCTCATATCCAAGTTTCTTGAATCTTTGTGCAAAATCCTGACCGACAAATCCCGTACCTCCGGCCAATACAACCTTCTTCACGTGATCCCCTCATTTCCATAAGCGATAAGACAATCCCTCATATATGGATAAACACGGTTACTGCACGTTTCGTTCGATGTTATCTGGCACCCATGGCTGCATAAAGCCGATCCCGCTCTTGAATAGCCCAGGTGTTTGACGGATTCTGCTCCAGCTGATAACGGAGTTCATCATAGAAATCATGAATCATGAATCCTTCAGGCAGTGTCCCAAGCATGCTTGCAAAATCATACTCCGGCAGGGCTCTCTGTCCTTCCCCAACCTGCTTCAGCCAGGCCATCCACGAGGCAAGATCAAGCACTTCTTCCTGCCACAGTTCTGCCTGTAATCCCAGGGCATCCTGAAGCTGCTCATAGGCAGCCGAATCAGGGAACTGGTGACAGGCCTTAACAGCCAGATCATACAGTTCCATTAGAGCAGGCCGAACTTCATGCTTGACTTCCATGTCCAAGCCTTCCGTGAAATCCTCAACCCGGATGCTCAAGCCGTCATCATATAATAAAGGTGCTTGTGCAAGCAGGCGTACAATTTCTTCCATTTCATTCGTTGAAATCTTCTTTTGCTCATAGAGAGCAGGTAACATATAAGTGGTAATCGTCATTCACTCCTACATCGTTCTTCTATTAATGACGTATATTATAACATGATTTGGCTGAGTATCCTTGAATTCACTTGAACAACGACAAAAAGCAGTCAAGCCGGAATCCATTCTGCTCAACTGCTTTTTGCACACATGTGTTCTGAGATTCAGAACCTCGTGAAACTTTTAAATGTGAATAGAGAAGATTAACTCTACATAAAAGCCTTGACCACCGCAAAATACTCACGGATCATGTTGATCGGTTTCAGGTATCCCGGAGACGGGGCCGAAATGCCGTATTCGGCAGCGTAGCCATTTTTGGCAGCCAAGTACTTGGAACGGAACATATGGTAGTCACTGGTGACAATCATGATCTCGGGGTGCTCCAGCCCCGCTTCGTCAATAATTCTTTTGGAAAAGGCCATATTCTCCTGCGTGCTGGTTGACTTGTCTTCCATAATAACCTGGGCTGGCGTGATCCCCTGTTCCACAAGATAGTTTTTCATGGCGAGTGCTTCTGGGATCGACTCCCCTGGCCCCTGGCCTCCGGATACAATGACCGGCGTCTGCGGATGGTTGCGGATATAGTCCAGACTGGCATCCAGCCGCTGCTTCAGCGTCAGTGATAACTCTGTGCCTTTGATGCCTGACCCCAGAATAATGACATAATCCGCCTGCTCCGGATCATTCGCATTCAGCTGTGTAAATACCAGTGCTTCAATAATGACAAAGGAAACCGCGCCAATACCGAATACCGTTAACAAAATGCGCTTAAGCACCACGTGCTTCTGGTAGTCAATCCGTCGAAGTACGATAAAAGCCACCGTAAGCAGTCCAAACAACATCACCGCGAAATTTCGGCCCCAGAATATCAGAAAAACGATAAAACAGGCTACCAGAACAAGATCAATGATCAGGCCTTTATCTTGAATAAACTTTTTCATTAACCGGGTAACACTCCTTCTTAAACCTGCACCGCTCGCTCTCTACGGATCCCATAACCAGGCTGTTGTATGCCAAATAAACAAATGATATGAATGTTCGTTACGACCCAAATCTGCCACCAGGCTCCATGGATTGAATGTTAGCAGTTTCGCTGAAAGGTCCATTACGACCTCTGAAACTCATCCCTTCACAATTGTTAGCTTCGGCCATTGCTCCTGCCAGCGCTTCTTCTCTACACGCCGATTGTACTCCATGACATTCTCGTATAATGGACTGCGGCGAACAGTTAACGCATACAGGTCATCTAATCCATGCGGGGCACAGAACCCAATCTGGTCCTGTTCATCCAGCTGAACGCCTATGGCGGTTACGATCTCAGGCCAGTATCGCAGGGCATCTTCTGTAGACTGATAGGGCACTGTGCCATTGCGCAGATGCATTCTCGCCTGGTTTTTCACGGACCACTTGGGATTGCTTGTCGCCTCCCGCAGCTGCAGCTCCAGTTGTACATCGCGCCCTTCATTCAGGTCTTCGGGATCGAAGTATACCACATCAATATCGCTGTGCAGTTCGCGCCGAGTATATCCATGGAGAAGATCCCAAATGTAATTACGAATATACCCCGCACCGATGTAACACTGAGGCAGCTCCAGGCTCCGAACCTGCCGCAAATCATGCATTAATTTCTCATGTGCCTTAATGGACTGGATGAATCTCTCCTCAAGCAGCACCTGATCCTCTCCTTACTTCTTTGCTCTTTAGGTCCTATCTATGACTCTACCTCTTTGAACTCGTCTGACTCCAATATACCATGCTTAAGTACCTTCGATAAAATAGACAAATCCCCTCAGTCCATACCTGGAAGATCATCTTGGACAGATGCTCCTTAAGGTATGTCTCCACTGAGGGGATTTGAAAGATTTATTTGTAAGCTTCAGAAGCGCGGAACAGCAGCAAGGACTTACACCATGTATCCATGATCCGGAATTGGGTTCATCCCCACATGCCGATCAGCAGGATTCCACCGAAAATGACGATGGAGCAGAGAATCCGCTTTTTCCCCTGCTGCTCTTTTAACAATAAAATGCCGAGGAACGCCGCAAATACCGTTCCCACTTCACGCAAAGGACCCAATCTCGCCATGGGAGCCTGCTCCAAAGCAAACAGGAATAACAGGTACGAACCTGGGTTCAATAGTGCCCCAAGCATAATGGTGGATCGGTTCACTTTCCATTCCTGGCGTAATTGCCGGGAAGCCAGAAGCGCCGGCGTCAGTCCCGCAACAAATCCGATGTTCGTCACCTCAAGCAGCGACAAGGGCGAGATATGCTGCAGGTTCAATTTGTCCACAAATACATAACTGGTCGTGCATAGTCCCACGCATAAAGCCATCAGTACCGGCTTCAATCCCTGTTCCCGTGAACCCTGCTTGGCATTTTTGCCTCCTACCCCGCTAAGTACCAGAAATCCACCGAGCATGCAGGCAATCCCGATCCATCCGAATGAAGACAGGGTTTCTCCCAGAAAAAAGACACCAATCAGAGGCACCAGCAAGGTACTCGTTCCCCGCATAATGGGATAAATCTGAGACAAGTCTCCAAGCTCGTAGGTTTGAGATAACAGCCAGGAATATAACGCCTGCAGAGCCATAGACAAAACCAACAGGGCATAAGCTGGCATGGTTAAGGGTTCACGTACCAACTCCACAATGAGTACAGGCAGCAGGATGACGGTAGGAATCATCATAATGGACCACAGAAACACACTCTTATTCAAACTTCGTTTGGTGAACATGCTCCAGACGGCATGAGCCATTCCGGATGCGAGCACCAGAAATATTGGTAAAATCATACGTTATTAATTCCTCTCTAATCGCCTTGCTCTATTGAACTCTATTTCGCTGAAGTGCTCTCAGGTTGATGTTCCGGCTGTTCCATGACGAGTGATCCGTCTTCGAGACGAATCCAAGTATCGAAGCTGCGCTGACCTGCCTGCAGCTGAATGACCCTTCCTCCGCGCAGCATACCTTCTCTTCCATACGTATTGTGCCCGCTCGAGCGCCCGTAACATAGACGAATGCCGTGAAGTTTGCCGTGAAAATCATTCACGTGATCATGTCCGCAGAACGTACCCATCACATCTCCCATCTCCAGCAGCGCCGAGAACAGACCCGAGTTGACTTGTGCAGCACAGACGGGTTCGTGCTTGCTGCCGTAACATGTCTGAGTGTCCCACATCACTTGATATTCCGGAATCGGGATATGGAAAAACGCCAAGGCTGGAAGCTTCTCCCCGCGGCTGCGGCCGGGATTTACGCGTGTTGATTCAGACATCAGCCACTGGATCTGATTGGGCTGAACCCAGCCATAACCGGGGATCTCCGGGAACGACGAATAGCTTCCCGAATCAAGAAAATACAACACGGCTGCCGGAGTGCCATCCGCTCCTGCAATCTCGAGTGTGTAATTGCCCAGCCCTGCAATTTGGCTGGGACCCGGTTCCGTTACCGTATGGTGGTGTTCCTGAATGACTTCCATCAGACCCGCCGGTGTAATCCGATTTTCGGTATCATGGTTACCGTACACAAATGCCCACGGAATCCCACATTCCTCCACAACAGATACGGCTTCGCGGAAGGCCTGTTCTGGATGCTCGCACGCCTTTTTCCCTGGATCAACGGGGCCTGTGTAGATTACATCTCCCGTAAATACGACCAGGTTAGGCTGCTCTGTTTCGATGACCGTTTTCATCAATTGACGGGTACGCAAGTCTTCAGGCCGACTATCTTTCCAATGCAGATCCGTAAACTGAACAATTTTGAACGTTTCATCCGCTTGAAATGCAAGCTGACGTCTCATATTGATTCCCCCTAATAGTTCGTTATGTACATACATCACACTGTTGTGGTTTCGTGTGGTTTTATGTTGTTTGTTTGATCCGATCTTATCCCCACCTCTTCATCCTGTCAATACATTTATTCCGGTCATGAAATAAGCACACTATAGCTAGAAGTATAAAAATTAACGTAGAATAGAAAAAAGTACGAAATGGAATACGGGAGGGCAAGTTATGTCGTTAACCTATGAAGAACGCAGACAGACCATTCTAGCTCAATTGGCCACCCAGGGAAAAGTTCAGGTGCAGCTGCTGGCTGACCACTTTCAGGTATCAACGGAGACCATCCGGCGCGATTTAGACCGGCTTGAAAAGGAAGGTGAATTGCGTAAAGTCTATGGCGGTGCAGTTCGTGTACGCTCAGGAATGATTGAAGCCTCTTTTCAGAAGCGTTCATTACAGCAACTGACCGAAAAACAACGTATCGGCGCTGCTGCAGCATCCCTGATTGAGGATGGGGAAACCGTAATGTTGGACAACGGGACAACTACGCTTGAAATCATGCGCCAACTGAAAAATCGGTCGCAGATCACGGTGATTACCAACTCTGTGCCCATTCTTGCCTGTGCTCTGGAGAATTTCGCAGGTAAGATCATTTTTGCCGGAGGCGATATCAATCCAGCGGTACAAGCCTCGACAGGTCATCTGGCTCATGAATTGTTGAATCAATTCAAAGTCAATAAAGCCTTCATCTCTGCCGGCGGAATATCGTTAACGGACGGCATCACAGATTATATGCTGGAGGAAGCCCAGATCTCCCGTAAGATGATGGAACGTGCGGAGGAATCCATTCTTGTAGCAGACAACACCAAATTTGGACGCTCCACCTTTGCGCAGATTGCACCCTTGGATCAGATCTCTATGGTTATTACCGACGATGGATGTCCCCCAGAGTGGGTAGACGCGCTGCACGGAATGGAGATTGAAATGGTTCACAGAATTTGACAACCGAATTGAATTGTTATAATTTGGGGTATAATGATCGTTCTATCTGATCCTAAAGGGAGAGATTGCAGCTATGAGCAGCAAAAAGGAAATGCTGTTGAACGTGGCAGAAGATTTATTCTATCAACATGGATTTCACTCCATTGGCCTGAAGCGGATTATCACGGATGCAGATATTGCCATCATGACCTTATATAATCACTTTGATTCCAAGGATGACCTCATCGTGGAAGTTCTTCTTCGGAGAGAACTGCGATATCTGGAACAGCTGAGACAATATGCAGATAACAAGGCGCAGCCCCTGTTTCTGAATCTAGCCGAAGGGCATGCTCGCTGGCTGATGGAGCACGAGTCCCGGGGTTGTATGTTTTTGCGTGCCAAGGAAGAGTTTGGCGGCGATCCGGAACATGTGATTGTTCAAGCTGTGCATGCGCACAAAAAACATGTGATGACCCTGATAAAAAAATTGGATGCGTCCATTACGGATCGGGATATGATCCGATTTTCCCTACTCTTGGAGGGCTCCACCGCGCTCGCTGAGACTCAAGATGTAAGTATTGTCTGCCGGGAACTGCTTGACATGACTCGAAACAGTTTCAAGTTGTCCCACACCGGGTGAGTTATAGTTCAACTCACTTTTTTTATTTCAGCAGAAATATAATGATCGTTCTATCTAAAAAGGCGGTGGATATGTTGAAAAGAATTATTTTTCCCGGGATCGCACTTATTTCGGTATGTTATGCGTTCGGGAGATTCAGTTATGGTCTGTTTATGCCGGAAATTTCGCAATCGCTGCAGTTGGATGATACCCAGTCGGGTGCAATCAATTCAGCTACTTACATTGCCTATTGTCTCTCTTTGATCATTGCACCTTTGATTATTAATCGCATCGGACATTACCAGGTTATTCATATGGCCGGCATAAGCGCCATAATTGGTTTGCTTGGCATCGCCCTTTCTCCAAATGCCTTGGTCCTAACCATAGCCGTATTTCTCGCCGGACTGAGTACAGGCCTGGCTTCTCCTGCTTTGGGTAACACCGTCTATGCGGAACTTCAGCCTGAGCAGCAGGCACGTGGTAACAGCTGGATTAACACGGGAACAGGCTTCGGCATTATTGTTTCCGGCCCAATTTATCTATTGTTCAGTGAATACTGGCGCTGGTCCTATATTTTCTTCGCTGTTCTTGGTGTTTTGGTTCTGCTGTGGAACAGACGCGTTCTTTCGCCACGCAAAACCGAACCTTGCACCAAATCACTCTGGGCATGCATGAAACCCACCAGACCTGGTGTAGCTCTGCTTATGGCTTCCCTATTGACAGGCTTTAGTTCTGCGATCTATTGGACGTTCGCGCGAAGCTTCCTGACGGACGAAAAAGGGGCCTCCGATTCGGAAGCCGTATTGTTCTGGATTGTAATGGGGATTTTGGGGATTTTGGGCGGATGTGCCGGGCGAATTATCGAACGTATTGGAATCGGGCGTTCCTATCATGTCGGTATCCTGCTGCTCGCCATTTCCCTTGGTGTTATTATTCTGCCATCCATGACTGCCAGTCTGACGTCTGCCGTCTTGTTCGGAAGCACCTACATCTTCCTGACCAGCGTGTTTATCGTGTGGGCGACCAGACTATTCCGCCCAAATACGTCGATCGGGATCAGCCTTGCCTTTCTTGCACTGGGTGCGGGACAGTTCTTTGGCTCTTCCATTGCGGGTTACACGATTGATGCATTCTCCAATACGACAGCATTTATCGCGTTCGCCGTGTTGGGGCTGTTTGGATTGCTGATTCGGGTTAAGGTAGCAGAGTAACGTCGATGTCTATGCCAGATATACGGTCAATACATTCACGGCACATCGGAAACCGATGTGTCCAGTGGATGTATCTGGTGTATTGGGGATTCTTATGTTGAGGGTGCACCTTAAACGCCTTGGTACGGTTGAATGATCAGCTCATCCCACACCTGAACTTCGATATAACGTTCCGGGCCCCATTCACCATTCCGGTTCCATTCCTGAGGCCATCCATAGTTCTGAATGACCTGCAGAATTTCATCTTTGGTATACACCTGCTTACGATTCGGCTTATCATCCGAATAACGCATGGTTGGGAAGAGATCTGATATGCGTTCAGGTCTGTCATACAGATCACGCCTCCGTCAGCGATATAAGTACACACTCTTTTATAAAGATACTAGCATCGTCTATCCTCGTACAGCCTGGCCTTCTGGATGACGGATTGAATAAAAGAAGCCTTAGCTGCAGTGTATCCCACACGGTCATGTCTGAACTGCTGTTCCAGCTTTTTCTTCAACGCGTAATACTCTTCCATAACTTCGGAGTCTCTCCTGAGAGCATTGCGAAACAGCAAGTTATCCTTCCATTCCACGCTCCTGTACTTGTAGACATGAAGATGATGCGTACCTGCTCTCCATTGTCCTTTTCGGAAAAACAAACGCTCCGGAAAATCCGGCTTGGGCACATACTCGTACCCCAGTTCTCCCAATGCTTCTATATGTACTGCCTTCACATCGTTCAACTCATGTACTCCTGCCATCATATCGATTAATGGTTTCGCCCCAAGTCCCGGCACAGACGTACTCCCAATATGTTCAAAATCCACGCAGATTTCTGCCAGCACTTTCATGATGTTATTGCGTTCTACGTGATATTCCTCAACCCATCTTGGGTCATATTCGGATACGACCACTTCTTCTCTCATAGTGATTTAGACCTTTCTGTCCCTTACATTTATTAGTCATAGTGTACATCATGTGAACATTGATGGAAATAACCGTTGTACATCATTTAGGTCTAGCAGCCATGGTTCATTTAACATATTTCACTATTAATGAGGAAATATTAACCATTTAATGATAAACTAATAAAAAAGTGGTTCACTTTAACTCATGATTGATTAGGAGGACATACGATGTTAGGTGTAAAAGTAGAGAAAGAAAATGATCAGCTGATTATTCGCTGGCAGTTTTCTAAAATTAGCATTCTGATCCCAGATATCCAATCCGTTACGCTTGATGAAACCTATGGTGGAAGTGAGCCTTCAGCCATTCGAATCGGTGCAGCGTATGGCGCTTCTGAAACCGTCCTAATCCGCACAGCCCATCAATCCTACGTCCTGTTCACTTCCAATGAGACTTTATTTCCAAAGATCAATGCTCTGATATCCAGCACAGCGAGTAACCCTTACATTTGATCCACTTCAGTATCCATAAAAATCACAATAAAAAAAGCGCTGGCATCCGCATAATTACTTATGCCATGCTAACGCTTTTTAGGTTCACGATACGCTGAACGCCTTGAACGACTATTTCCAACTCCACTCAGGCAACTGATCCAGAGTTATGACATAGTCGCTGTTGTACACTTCTTTTAAGAAATCCACAGTATTATGCTGGCCACCCCTCAGGAATTCACCTGTCCAGGTACAGAACCAGCTCCAATGAATGCCCTGCTCCTCCATCTGCTGTGGATCAGGAATGGAGCCGGTCTCCGCGAGTGCTATCAATTTGCTGTCACTCACCAAATTTCGCAAGTTCTCGTACCGTTCTGCAAGTGGATCATGGTCCCCTGCTTTCGGATATACATCCACGCTCACAATATCCACGACATCATCGCCCGGATACCATTCCGGATGTTCCGAGTTCCACACCCAGATGAGATTGCCCAGCTCATGTTGGTTGACCAATCGATCATACAGCAGACGATACAACTGTTTGGCAGGCTCAGGCCCTTTCGCTCCCCACCAGAACCACCCTCCTTCAGCTTCATGAAGTGGGCGGAATAACACAGGTACGCCTACATCCTTAAGCTCTTGCAGATGCCCGGCGATCACATCGATATCCCGGATCAACAAGGCATACTCATCCGATTCGGGGTGAGCCAGCGCGGAGGCGAGATCGAACGTTGTGGCCTCCGTATAAAATCCCCGCCACCACTCTTTGCCGGGTTCATCAATCAGCTGGGACGGTGCATTCCAGTGCCAACACAAGGTCACGATCCCGCCTTGCTGATGCCATGCAATCATATCTCGTATTTCCTCGGAGGTCGCCCCGCGCTCTTTTCTTGAAGGTGAGTATTCCATCAGATCAAACCCAATCACAGCTGGTTTCCGTCCCGTATTCTCATTAATCCAGTTCAGGTTGCTGTATTCCTGCTGTCCCGAAAGTACTGCCGACCCGTAACTCTTGACCAAGTACCTCATCAATTCCCTTGCCTCGGAAGTCGCATCTTGATTCACCAAGGTACTGCTTATCTTATTTTCCGTCATTGAACATCCCCCATTCCAAGGCAGGGTACATAGCGACCCAAATATCAAAATCAACCGAATTACGTATCCTATATGACTACGCCAAACCCTCTTAACCAACAACGCCAGAACGCTCAATACTTTCCACGAAATAACGCTGTACAAACAGATACAAAATAATCAGCGGCGCAATCGCCAGCAAAATGCCGGTATCCACGATCATGGCGACATAGTTCGGGTCAGCCTTCATGCCGGAATTCGAACCAAAACCCATCAGTTGAGGAATCAACTGATTGGCCTGAGCCGGTAAGGAAGCGACCTTGAGTGAGATTAATGGACTTTCACTCATGAACAACGCCGAATAAAACGTATCATTGTACTGCCACACAAAAGAAAACAGGATGACCGTGATCAGTGGTGAAATGGCGTTGGGCAGCATGATTCGGGCAAATGTACGGAATCCGCCCGCACCATCAATCAGCGCAGCTTCTTCGATCTCTTTGGGCATACCCTTGAAAAACTGCCGAAGAATATAAATGAACAGCCCTGCCTTCAGCCCTCCGGCCGTCGCTGCAGTAATCATGGAAGGCCAATAGGTGTTTAACAGATTAACCCCCTCCCTGCCCGTAAACAGCTGAATGATGCCCAGAAAGTCGAAACTTCGGAAATGCAGGTACATCGGTACCATCAGCGTGCTTGTCGGCACCAGAATGGTGAGAATCACCAGCACAAAGAGGACATTGCTGCCTGGAAAAGTAAAGCGGGCAAATCCATATCCGGCAAGCGCACAGGATATCGCCGTTAAAAGCGTCGTTATGGTAACAAACAGCAAGGTGTTCGCGAGCAAGGGCAGGTAATCCATTACCTGTGCGGCCAGCCTGATATTGTCCAGCGTGAAATGCTGGGGAATCATATAGATAGTTGGATTATAGATATCCTGTTTATCCTTGAACGCAACCGAGATTTTAAGAAATAACGGATACAGAATAATAAATGAAATGCCGATGATCAATGCATATCTGAATATGGAATACAGGAGGTCCGATGTTTTATTTCGAACTCGCTGCAGTTGATAATTCTGCTTCGGAACCACCACCATGCGATCCGTTCCCGACACAGCCATAGTCTAGTAGCCCTCCTTTTACATGATCCGTCAGTTGTAATGAACCCGCCGTGACAATACCCAGCCGACAACGACCAGCACAAGGCCGATCACCAGCGTATACAGCCAGGACATCGCCGAGCTCAGGCCAAAATTCTGGGTCTTAAATGCCGTTTGGTAGATGGCTTGTGTGACTGGACTTCCGGCAAATGAATCAATAATCGTATAAATGACATTTGTCAATATCAGCGGACTGACCATTGGAAATGTAATTTTCCAAAATGATTCATAGGCTGTTGCACCTTCGATTTTGGCTACTTCATACATGGAACCGGGTACGGACTGCAGGGCGGCGAGAAAGATCAGAATCTGAACGCCTGAGCGGCTAATAATCTCGTATATTCGCATAATGGCTTCTACGATGTAATCTACATAGGCCATCGGCAATCCAACATCGGCCAGCATCCGCACGATCGAAACCACGTTAAACGAAGCTCCTCCATCAGCCGTCGATTCAACGGCGCTGGCATCGCCCATCAGATTGATCAGACCTGCAGATTCAGCTGCCGCTACTGCACTGGAGGCCAGAATAACGGGCAGGAAGAAGATTGCTCGGGCCATGGTTCTGCCCTTGAACTTCTGATTCAGCAGGGTCGCCGTAAACAGACTGAAAAACAATATCATGGGCACATTCAGCAGCATGGCACCAACCGAATCAATCAGGATCCGGTTAAAGGTAGCATCCACGAGAAGTGCATCCTTAAAATTTTTCAGTCCGACAAAGTCAAGAACGTATCCTCCGGGAGCCACTGACAAGTTGCTGAAGCTGAACCGAATCGATTGCAGAAGCGGCGTGGCAAAAAGGAAGATGAAACCAAGCAGCCACGGCGATATAAATGCCAGACCGAGCAGTGCTCTCCGTGATTTCAATGATAAACGCAGAGTTCTCATTGGCTCACTCCTTCCACGGCATAGTCCATTTTGCCAACTGACACTCCGTCTACAGTTACCCGATCATCAGTGTAGTTTACAAGGATAGTCGTACCGCCGCTGTACGTCACCCGGACCACGCCTTCCTGAATTTGTTCATGCCCGGTCATCTGCTGATTCCCCAACCCTTTCAACACCTCATTTGCTTCCTTGTACAGAACAACCGCGTCATCTATCCAGTCTCCGTACGCGGTAGCATATGCCGAATCATAATTCGTTAACTTCAGCCTGGATGATGGTTCATGAGTCCATTGGAAATGCGGAGCTGCACCAAGCTCAAGACTTCGCAGCAGCTGCTTGCGCAGATCCTGATCTCCTGTTGTATTCATGGGAGATGCGGCGTAGTTCATATAACCATGAATGACCATTTCATAAAAAGGAACTTCCTCATCGGTAATGTTGAACCAACTGGAGCCTTGAGGCACATCCACTACATGCTCCGCATATCCCCATGCATAGGCATTAGCCGATGATAACATCATGCTCGGATATTCCTGCTGCAGCTTGCCAAGCTGCTCCTTCACAATATTCTTGGCCGTCTCGCGGTGAATGACACGGCTATCCCGATAATCGGAAGCTAGAACCTGCCCGAGATCACGGAGTGATAATCCGCTGAGTTCCAGTTTGGTAATGTTCTCGGCAAATTCGCCAATCACATAAGGAAGCTTCGCAGCCGAGAGCAGATAATAGCTATCCTTGCTCTGATCCATTCGGTTGAGAGCAGGACTGTAAGGATACAATTCCGCGGTCTCCTTGGTTACAAACCGGGCCGCATCGGAAGACGGCGCAAAACGCGAGTCATCATGATAGATCCGCTGGAATGCCACATCAGGGAATAGCGCTCCCCCTGACTGCTGCAATCGGGCAGACAGCTCCTGCAGCTCAGAACGACTGCCTACCTCACGATCCAGCTTCACTTGGGTCGGTGTATGGTGGCTGAACCCGCCACCGAACCAGCCCTGATACCGCATCTGTACGCGGCTCACACCTTCCTGCTGTAAATTTGCTGCCATGCGGGCAGCCTGTTCATACGTCGTCATGGCTAGTGTGGTTCGATAAGGCACACCCAGAAAAGAGGTTTTTTGGTCCACAGCACCGAGTACACTCACATAGAACGGCAGCTCCGTCTGTTCTTCCAGCGGCTTCAGCACACCCCCATCCACCAACTGCTGCTGATATAGGCGAGCCATACCGGAATAACTGGCATCTTCTCCATGCAGGAAATGATATCGGACCTGGATATCTCCGCGATAAGGCTCTTCACTCAGCAGTTGAATCTCCTGCATGTTCTGCGAGGTATACATCTCCAATTCATCCTCCCCACGCAGGGAGAAGGTCGCATGTACATGGTTGTAGCTGTTCTGCCTGCCTCCGATATCGGCAGAGATACTGGCCATTCCGTCTCCTTTTTCAATCACGGCAAACCAGGCATTTTTCCCGTTCTTGAGACCAAATACAGGCATATGGGCTGATTCGCTGACCTGGGGACGACTGAGCGAATTATCGTTAGGGTCTGCACCGTATACACGCTGGACATACTGCTCTTCCTTGACCTTTCCGTTATTCAGATGGATCAGACTGCCTGACCCGTCCGGCACGAACATATACCCTTGTCCTTTGGTATCCGCGGCACCGAAGTATGCGAGCAAATCCATGTTACGAATACGATATTGACCACTCTCTTCCACTTGACTCAGAGGTACGGTCACCACCAGCGAGCCTTGATCCAACCGATATTCCACCGGGATGACGAAGCTGGGCTTATCCGATGCCCCGCCACCTTCAACCCCATTTTCCTGATTGTCATAAGCAAGATCGTCTGCCGTGTAACCCGCTGTCTCAAAAGCATCCAGCATCTTGTTCAGGACAAGCTGCTTCGAGATCTGTCCATCCAGCCTTTCCAGAACATCCGGGTTGTCCTTGGTTGGATAGTAACGGGCAGAAGCATACCTGGCGGCGGTGGCATCCAGTTTCGAAAGAACCTTCTCCTCCAGGCGCTGTTTGCTAATCAATCTCGGCAATGCATCGATACCGAGCGAGGTATCTCCAAGGGTGTAGGTAATCCGGATTCCCCCATCCACATTGGCAGCAACAAATTGTTTGTTGGTAATACTGGTGCTGAAATTCGGAAAGTTCTCCAGTGTACCTATCGCATCCCGGAAGGAGATGTTTAGTTGGGACGACAGGACTTCTTTCTCATAAGCCGAAGCCAGACCATCTTGGGAGCGTCCTTTCGGATTGCTGTACCAGATCTCCCCGCTAGCCCCGTCGCGCACGGCGATCTCGGTCGTCTCCTCGTTATAATAAAGTGCCAAGCCCTGATCCTCAGCGACCAACTGCATGCCTGGCACTCCCTGTGAGGTATCCGTAAGATACTTCAGTGAATCCGTTTCGGCAGGTATTGCCTCCGTTGTTGCTTCCAGATAAGCCGCTACTTCTACAGCGGGTACTCCCCTGTTGTTGATATACAGCAGTCCGGCTGCCATCAGAATTACAGCTGTGCCACTGGCCAGCACCGTATATAATCGTTGCCTTTTGATCACGGATGCCGCCTCCTTTAGGTCCGAAAAATCAACTCGCGGTATATGTTATAACCGAATTCATATAATTGCTGCAGCATACTGAACACGAGCGCTCCTAGGAAAACGATAATCCCCATCACAATGAGCGTCAGCAGCATCGTAATGATCGTTTTGAACACCGTATATTGGTGCACCGTCATCGTGCCAATGAACAGGAGCAGCAGAAACCAGAAGAATGCGATGCTGTTAAACAGGTAATAAAAAGCAGTTTCCTCCTGCACCATGAACCGGCTGATGACGATCATTGGGGCATAGATCAGAATAACCGGTATGAGCGAGTATCCTGTCGCGAGAAAGATTTCCCTGAACTTGCCTTCCCCTTCCATCAGCGTCGTCACCGACCAATTGGCAATGCACCATAGGAAGAACGGCACCGCAACCGTCGCGATTTCCACAATACTGTTGATGGTGCGAGGATCCGTAAAATTGACGAGAAATCCCGCGTATTGCTTTTGCAAAGTCATCATGATGATGGTGAGCGCGAGTGCCAAAAAGGCAACAAGCATCCGTCCCCGGTTATCCGACTTGAGGTCCCAGTATGCATCGATAGGGTGAAAAATGAGATGCAGCGGAAACTTAATGTAATCCTGCTTCACGGTCAATCTGCCTCCTCCGTTTCCATTTAACCGCCACCCGGGCCAGGATCAGAATGAAAATCAGTACCATACCTGCGGTCAGGAACGTGCCGAAATGTTCCTTCATCATCTCCCGCCGGTACCTTTTGAACGCCACCGAATAACTCTTGCGGTCCATCCCAAGCTCGAAGTAGCCGAGAGCCTCCTTATTTTTCTTCTCCATGAGCAAGGATTTGCCGATACCGATATAGGCAATATCATAATTGGCGTTCAGCTTCAGTACTTCTTGCCAAATATGCACAGCTTCCGTATCCTCACCCTGATAATGAAGGGCAACCGCCACATTCACGTTGGTTCCAAACCGAGTCGGCTCATAGACCACCAGGTTGCTCTTCCCCCGGTCAAGAACCAGCTGGTGATCGCCGGATTGCTCAATGGCAACGGGTGTTTTGAGGGTGCCCACCTGATTTCCTTTGCCACCATAGATGTAGAGCAGATGACCCTCATCGTCGTAAGTGAACACCCGATTCTGTGTCGCGTCCAGCACACTGTACATGCCGTTGCCCAGCACTTTCACATCAATAAGCTTGGATGGCCCCGTATTGTTGCGGAACCGGATATCCCCCTTGACGTCAAAATAACCAAACCGCTTCAGCACATCTTCTCCGGACGGATTGAGTCGTTTGATCGGCTCATTCGAACCAGGATCGATATTGGTTGCGTAGACAAACCCTTTATGGTCGATATCCACGCTCGAAAACTCGGTCGGTACAAACAGGACCATCTGTGCCCGCTGGGCCTTGGTGGAGAACATGCGCCAGATATATTCGCCGTAGTCCCGCTCCACCTTATTGGTGCCGACGTATCCGATGAACTTCCCCGTCTCGTCAAACTGCATAATTCCTTCGTAAACGCCTTGAGCTACTACATAAACCCGGCCCACATGGTCAACCGTCAACTTCAGCGGCTGGAATTGAAAATTCGTCGCCAGAACATCCGACTCGGGCGCCTTGATCATATGATCCAATTGTCCCTCTGCATCCAGGATCACGACCCGACTGTTCCCTGTATCTGCGACATAGATTCGCTCTTCTTCATCCACAAACAGTCCACCGGGAGCATTAAATGTTTCCTTGCTGCCTTCTCCCGTGAACCCGTCCATGACCCGAAGAAGCTTATACTCTGCATCCAATATAACAATCCGGCTGTTGCCGCTATCCAAAATATAGATCTGACCGGATGGAGATACATTCACATCACCGGGATCCTTGAACTCCCCGATGCCCAAATCGCTGCCCGAGATGGTTCGCTTGGGCAGATAGGCATCCGGGGAAGGAACGGCTTCTCTCCAGGAGTTGTAGTTATAACTCTCATACGGCGCCGAAGAAGCTGCCGCAGGCACCGCATTCGCCAGCAGCAGGGATACTGCCGCCAGGAGAACAAGCCATCTTTTCACTGTGCGTGCCATATCGCTCCCCCTCAATCCTTCATGCCCGAGCTCGCCATCGTCTCAATAATGCGGCTCTGCGAGAAAATAAACAGTGTAATCGGCACACTCATCAGAATAAGTGCCACCGCAGCACCTGCTCCTGCCCGGGATATTCCGCCTTGAATGATCTGGCCTGCTGCGTAGTGCAGTGTCTTGAGCTGCTCGCTGTAAATGTAGCCATTGCCGTCACTGCCCCATAACATCTGGAACAGCAGGATGATCAAGGTCAGCCAGGCGGGCTTCACATTTGGCATCACAATCGACCAGAAGATCCGGTATTCACTCGCACCATCAATCTTCGCCGCTTCCAGCAATGCATCCGGAATCTGCTCCATGAACTGCTTCATCAGATACAGACCAAGTGAATAGGCGAATGCCGGAATAATAACGGCCCAATACGTGTCGATCCAGCCGAGCCAGGACATGATCATATAATTGGGAATGGCCGTTACAGCAGGTGTGAACATGAGCGATAGCACAACCACCTGGAACATGAACACTTTGCCCGGAAATTTATGCTTGGCAAGTGGATAGGCCGCTGCAGAAGCCAAGAGCACATGACCCACAATACCGATGCCCGTGATAAATACGGTATTGAATATATATCGTGAGAAGGGCACCCACGAGTCGCTCAGCAGATTCAGCAAATCCGTAAAATTGCTGAACGTTGGATTTTTGACAAACAACGTCGGTGGAAAGGTAAAAATCTCATCCAGCGGTTTGAAGGCATTGTTGATCGCATAGATCAGCGGCAGTACCATGAAGGCACCAAATACGAGCAGAAGGGCAAACAGGGAGAGACTGCCGGATAACGAGCGATTCACCCGCTTTTTGCCTGTCGCAATTGCAGCCATAGCTATTCTCCCACCCTTCGCAGCAATTTCTGTACCAACAGGTTAGTGCCTACCATAATCATGAAAAGTACGGTTGCAATCGCCGAAGCATAACCCATCTCAAACCGTGTTGTACCAAAGTCGATCAGGTGAGTGACCACCGTCTCTGCCGCATAGTTCACGCTTGGAAACCCAGCCAGTGCGATGGAGACGTCCGCCACGGCAAACGAGGTGGTGAGTTGAATGACTGCACCGAACATCAGCTGCGGCCGCATGGAAGGCAAAGTAATATACCAGAGCTCCTGCCAGCGATTTTTGACCCCGTCTACCGCACCTGCTTCATATAACGTCCGGTCAACCGTCTGCAACCCGGCGATGAATGCCAGAAACCCCGTACCCAAGCTCAGCCACAGCTGCACGAGGATAAGAATAGGCATGATGTAAGCCTCCGTCTTCAGCCACTGGATCGGTTCCAGCAGGAAGCCCCATCGGATCAATAATCCATTGGCAATACCGTAGCGATCGCCCGAGAAGATCATCAACCAGATAAAGTAGACATTTCCGGAAATGGAGGGCGCGTAAAAGATCAATGTCATGAATGCCCTCCATTTGGGCGTCAATTCATTAATGATCCAGGCAAACACGAAGCAGGCAATATAACTGATGGGTCCGGTAATAATGGCAAACAGCAGCGTATTCTTGATGGCGATCAGGAATACGTCATCCTCCAAAAACAACCGAGTATAGTTCTGCCAGCCAATAAAACGCGGAAACTCCAGCATGTTGAAATAGGTAAAGCTGAGTATGATTGAGATAACAACCGGGATCACGGTAAACATGGTGAACAGAATCATGTAGGGAGCCAGCAGGATATAGGAATGCTTGCTGGCCTTCATCTCCTGGAGCTTCCAGCTCCACCATGATTTTATGCCCATCCTTGAAGCCTTCTCAGGAGGACTGTGTTGACCGTCTCGGAGTGATATTTGTGACACTGTTAACCCTCCCTCTGCTTACGGAAGACCAAATTCATTACGTTTGATCCGAATCTCGTCCTGAATATACTGGGTGTAGTCCATGATGGATTCTCTGGCCTCCACTTGACCAACCACCGTTTTGTAAAAGGCATTGAACAGATGGCGCCCGGTAAAATAACCGCCTGGCACTTCGGGAATGCCCTTCACCGTTTCGAATTGTGCCTTAAGATTGGCATAATCCTCAGCTGGCCACGGCAATGAATCAAGCGCCTTGATGTTGGCCGTTGGATAACGCGCAGCAGCGCCCATCAGTCCTTCCATCTCGCGGCCGAATTCAGCCTGTACCGGTGTGCTGGTCCACCATTTCATGAACTCCCACGCGGCTTCCTTATCCTTGGCGCTCTCCAGCATCATGACTGCGCTGCCTCCGCCCGGTACATCCCGATTCAATGTGCCATCCGCCTGTACCGTACCCGGGACAGGAACGAATCCCCATAGTCCGCGAATCTCCGGTGCAAATACGGATAGCTGGTTATACATCGTGTAATCCGTCAAGCCGATCGGCATCTGCCCTGTTCTGAAGCGGTTGGCAAAGTCATATTCCCGCTCCAGCTTGTAATCGGTATAGAACTCTGTCCACTGCTTGAATGTCTCGATCCCGATACGTGAATCCAGATCGGATTCCTTGCCATCGTTGCGGTAGAAAGATCCTCCATTCTGTAGAAGCATCGTTGCGTACTGCGAGTTGGGCGGAATGTTGACACCCTGCATATTGGCCTGAGTCACAACCGGCATGCCGAATTCCATATGGTTTTTGCTCAGAATAGCCAGCAGACTCTCGACGTCTTCCCACGTTTGAGGGACTTCAAGTCCCAGTTCTGCGAGCACATCTTTTCGGTAAAATAGCATATTAAAAGTCTGTGTTTCCGGCAGGGCATACACACCTGAATCATATACGTAGGGGATAATGGCACTTTCCCTGAACTCCTGTTCCACCGAGCTATAGTCAGCGAACTTGGTCAGATCCACTGCCGAATTCCTCATGGCAAAGTTTACGGGTAGATCATTGCCGATCTGCATCGCTACATCCGGTCCTTCACCGGACAACGTAGCTGGCAATAACGTCCCCATGTTGACCAGCTTCAGATTGACATTAATGCCGCTCTCCGGCGTAAAAGTCTCATCAATCATCGCCTTCATCGTATTGGCCTGGTCACGTCCACTGCCGATCCAAACCGTCACCGTACGCTGATCTTCCGAAGTGGCAACATTACCGATTTGGTTATAGTCAATGAAGAACGAATGATAGAATGTCTTCGCTTCATGGCCAACCTTCGCCATCGCTCCCATCCCTTTATGGGGGATACTGGTGTCGATGGACGCGACATACAGGGCATCAATTTCAAGCGGCTGCTCCCGTGCCTGCTGAACCCATGTTCCGAGCCCACCTGTATTCGTTTTGTAAGCTGCCAGCCGTCTTGGTATGGTATCCGGCTTGTCAATCATCTCGTCCAGCTGCTGTGCCATCGTCTTGATCAACGCTTCCTGATCACTGGACTGGCCAGATAGAAGTCGAAGCTGCGCTGCCACGTCCTTGAGTCGTTTACTCTCCCCGGCAAATACCTCCAGCAGGTTCGGAATTTGCTTCTCCACCCGGTAATCCCGGAATTCATCCGGCTTGGTGCCTGTGATCATCAGAATTCGCCGGTACATAGAGTTCAGGTTATACAGACTATCCTCTACATTGCGGATCAACGGTGCGAAGTCACCCAGGCTGTTCTCCAGCCGTATGACATGTTTGCCTTTTTCCAGCTGAAACTTGTAGGGTTCCTTCCCGCCCATCACATCCACGCGATAGTCGCTTTGGTAGCGGAAAGGTGCTTTTGCCATCTCGGCAAAGGGGACCTCACCATCAATGGTCAGTTTGCGCGTGGAATAGATGCCTTTGACGAAATTCTGCTGTGCAGTCAAGCCGATATGATAAAGTCCACTCTCCGGCACATCGACCTCCCACTCAATCCACTGTCCCGGCAGACGCCAGTTGTAGCCACCAATCGTATTGACGCGCACCTGGGAAGCACTATACGGGGATACCGCTGAACTTGATCTTTCGCTGGTCGGGTACAACGTTGGTGAGGATTTGGCAATCGCCGCTTCTCCTTCAATCCGAATAAGTACATCTTTTGGCTGTCCGGAAGAATCCGTCTGCTGTGCCCCTGCGGTTTCCGCATAAGGAAGGACATTCTTCTCGTTGAAGAGCCGCAAGGATCGTATGACCATCGGTTCACGCGTAGATTTCAGCGTTAGGGTGTGTTCCCCTTTTTCGAGAAAAAACTTGAATGGTGCCTGCTCGTATCCATCTGAATCCTGGAACGTCTCTTCCATCCAGCGTGGTTTCTCCACTTGTTTCGGACGAAGATCATTTCCCTGATTATCCTGCTCAGCGGTTTCTTTCTCACTGCCCCATACCCGGTCAAATTGCAAATAGGCTGCTTCCGCAAATGGAAGTTCACCGTCAATATAGAGTGCACGCTCAATCGCGGAACTTTTGCCTTCTACAGGAAAATAAACTGCCGAGAGATTGTACATTCCGGTTTCCGGCACATCGACAATCCAATCAACCTCTCCTGTCTCACCGGTATACAAGGACACCCCTTCCTTGCCTTCATAATCGATCAGTTTGCGGACCTCTTCACCCTCAGCTCGTATGTAGTCCCCCACTTCAATGGTGATATCCACCTCTGGCCGCAATGCTTCACCTGCTTGGATTACATATTGTTCGTATCCCTTCTTCTGCCTGGTCTGCTGCAAGATTGCATCGACCTCAATAGCTGGCAGACTGCCAGGCGGGACATCTGCACTCTCCACATCCGTACCGGAAGTGAAATACAGCAAAATGCCGGCTGCAGCCGCTACGAGTACAGTAGGCAGGATCCATCGGTTTCGTTGTAGAATTCCAGCCATTCTACGAGTCCTCCTCATCAAGGCTGATGCCAGCAACACCCTGGTTGGAATTCAGAAAAACGGGGTTTCGTGCATGATTACAGGCACCGGAAACCCCACTCTGAATCACTTGCTGGTGTTATTGCTTGCCAAGTTTATCAACTGCAGCTTGTGCCTGAGCCTTATATTTCTCAGCTGTCGCTGTAACGGACGCGTTGTTTTTGATGATGTCGTTCACATAATCTCCGATGGGATACCCTGCGTAGGCATCATCAAGCAGGATACGTCCCGTACCGGCAATATGCTCACGAATCATGGCAATGTCCTTCTCGTCGGTATAGCGGCTCTCCAGGTAATCCTGACCCGGATACTCTTCAATCTGCGGGATATCATAGGTCTCTTCATATATCTGGTAGACAATCTTAGGATCCTCTACACCTTTAGGAATGAATTTCGCTGAGGCAGCGTTATTGGCGTAGGTTATGTCCTTGCTGCCCTGAGGTCCGTTCGGAATGGGAACTACACCAGCGGCAAAGGTGATATCTCCCAGCTGCCATTCAGCGGCAGTGAATAAGGCAACGTCTCCGTCCTTGAATGTATTGCTTTCCTCCCAGTTGGTTTTGTCGCCCGTTTTGACCTTCACGACATTCTCCACGTTATACAGGCGTTTGACGAATTCGGCTGCCTCAATGGTTTTGGGATCGGACAATCCTTCTTTTGCATTTTCGTCATCTACGATCGTGCCGCCATTGGCAGCGGTAAAGTGACGAAGCACGTCAATCGGCCAGCCGGAGAATCCGTATACGTCAATTTTGCCGTCGTTATCCGTATCTTTCGTTGCCTGTTTGGCCAGTTCCATGAATTTGTCCCAATTCCACTCACCCTGGTTATAGAGCTCCTGTGGATCAGGCAGCGACATTTTTTTGAACAGGTCACGGTTATAGTGAAGTCCCAGACCAATGCTGATTGGATTATCGAATGAGTAGTAATCACCGGCGATGGCCGGATATTTGGTAATCAAATTGGCTTCTTGATTGATGTTGTTCTCGGCTGTGGTGAATTCGGAGATCGGCAGCAGCTGCCCTTTGAGGATGGCGGGAAGAGCGGACTTGTACTCCATCTGGACGATGTCTGCGAATGGCTCGCCAGCCAGCGCAGTCGTGGTGAATTTATTCATGTATTCTTCGAATGGGACATTAACAAACTCGATTTTCACGTTATATTTTTTTTCGACTTCAGCAATCTTATCGAGACGGGCCTTATCCGATGCGGTCTCCCCCGCTGGCGTCAGATCCCACCAGGCAGCAACCTTGATGACACGTCCACCGAGATCCGGTACATTCGCTGCCACCTCTTCTGTCTCGCCTTCTGTCTCTGTTCCGGCGGTTTCGGTCGTGGTGCCCGAATTGGGAGTACCCTCTGGATTCGTGCCATTCTGCGCTGTCCCACCTCCACTGCAAGCGGATACAAAAAGCATCACGGCCAGTAACATCAACGGCAGAACGTTCCATTTTCTTATCATGTTTTTTACAACCTCCCCGAATGTGTATGCCTGAAATGGTCATATCAAATCACTAGCATTCACTCACCTAATAAAATCAGCACACCACCACCATTTGTTATTTTAACGTTTGGTTTGAACAAACAAAATTTAACATAGCCAAATGTAAGCGTCAACATTTTATTGTTAACATTTTCTATTTTATCTGATATCATGCTGATATAACCCATAAAATCGCTGATAATAAGCATGTCAGAAAAATTTTCCTGTCCTAATCTTTTCTTCACCATCTCCATATCGTTAAAATTTTGTTATTTTATAAAAATAACAAATAGATAATAACGAGTGACATATTCCGATCTTTTCTCTCACCAAACTTCATCATTCCAGTTTCTTGTCCAACTTAGAACGATAGAACCACTAACATTTTTCATTCTGTATCCGTTATTAGATTAGAGGAAATATATCATGATATACTGGAATCAGTTTCATGCTACATGGTCAAGAATACGGCAGAACTAAGAATGTAAGGATGGTATGATGAAGACGAAGGTAACAATTCAGGAAATTGCACATTTTACGGGTCTGTCAAAATTTGCGGTTTCACGTGCGCTCTCGGGTAAATCCGGTGTGAGCGACCAGACACGTGATATCATCCTCAAGGCCGCTGGCAAACTTGGATATTTCAAAGATAACAGCCTGTTATCTGGCGATATGAACAACAGCAATGAACTTCACGACCCTCAAAACATACGGTGGAGCGGAACGATTCTCATTCTGTTTCCCAATGTCCGTTATCAGAACCAGGAATCCGTCTATTGGGGTCCTATCTTTAACGGGATATCATCCAGACTGAACCAGAAAGGGTTTAACATCCTCACTCTGACGGAGCCTTCTACAGATCAATTATTTACGCTGCTGAATCCCGATGCCATTCGGGGCATTATTACAGTCGGTTCAATAACGACACCCATTTTGCTAGAAATCAAACGTCTGGGAATACCTGTTGTTATGGTGGATCATCTCGATCCAGTCTTCCACAGTGACAGCATTTTTACGGATAACTTTGCTTCCATGCGTGAAATTATGCTATATCTCCTTCGTAAGGGCTTCAAAAGCTTTCAATTTGTTGGAAACACCAGTGACGCCCACAGCTTTTATGAACGTTGGATTGCTTACAGTTCTGTGCTTATGGGTAACGGGATAGAAATGAATCAGATACCTGAATTGTGCAGTCCTGCGGTTGATGATTTCCGGCAAACATTTACCTCTGTGATCCATGAAGCGAACTTGCCAGAGGTGTTTGTATGTGCCAATGACTTCTTCGCCCTCTACACCATTGAAGCACTGGAGAGCATGGGGATTAGCGTACCTGAACAATGTGTTGTCACCGGTTTTGATAACACATACGACAATATTCCCGTGCTTGCCACGGTTAATGTGAACAAGGAATTAATCGGTGCACGTGCAGTGGACCAGATGTTGTGGCGCATTATAAACCCGGAAAGTAATGTGGAGAAAAAGCTGATCATGGCTGATGTCCTCATTCGGGAGCAATATGGCCGGCATAGCGGATAAACCACGCTAACGACAAAAAATCCCCCACGCCAGTGTTCTTACTGGCTGGGGGATTTTAAAGTCATGCCTACATATCAAAGTCCGCTATGCCTATTACGTATCTGTCCGCACGTCGTCCCATTCCTGATCCATATAACAGATCAGCCAATTCAATGCCCGGTGGCGTTCGTAAGCCACGCCTCCATTCAATCCCGCGGGAGGTGTTTGCTCATTAATCCGGCTGTTCACACATACCCAGTTGTAACGGTAGATCAGGTCGGCCGCATCGAGAATTTCACTCTTGCTCCGCAGGGATGCACCTGCGAGGAAGTCCTCGAAGCTGTCCTTTTGCTGCAAATAACCTACGGCCTGTCCAACGTTACATAGCTCTACTGGAGCTCCCAGCTCATCGACGTAACCAAGCGCCCACAACATGACGTGGTAAGCCTCGTATCCCCACGAAAAGGTGATGACTTCCTGCTGCTGCGCACCATACTGCTCAATAAATCTTTTCTCCGCCGGGGAGAAAAATAAGGCTGCATCGTACTTGTCAATGACTTCCTGAACGAGTGCTGCTGTGTCTTCTGGACTTTCTCCTGCCCCGAGGCATTCACCCTTGAGTGCTGCGAGACATAAGGCTACCGCTCGTTGTGCTACTTCTTCCACACTCCGGATCGTTGTATGCTCATCTCCAGCCCTTGCGGGTAAATGCACATTGAATGGAATCCCCTGCGCTGCCATAATCGACTCGGAATTTTCCTTGCGGCGAGTGCCTGACTCGGACGGTGGTCTGACATCATCCAAAAGACTGGTGTGCGCTGTCACTTGGTAATCCTCTACCTCGGATTCCCCATTCACGTCCAGCAGCAGCTGTCCTTGTGCGTCCAGCAGGGAGCCGCCTCCCCAAAATATAACCGCATCCAGCCCTTGAGCAAGCTTCAATAATTCTTGGAAGAACTCCTCCGATATATCCTCTTCGGTCTCAATGCCAATGACCATGTTCAGGGTCGAGCATTTGATCAATACTTTTTCCTGTACTGCCGGATTGCGTCCTTCAATCTGACTCATGAACCCCATCATGCCGTTCATCATCGAAGCGAATTCTTCAGGATGTGTCTGACTTGTCATGATATTGAAGCCCTTGGTTTTCTTGCTGAGCCACTTCTTGCGGATAACCTGGATATGCGTCTTGTCTTCCTTGCGTATGATCTTATCCTGTGGATAGATGGATTGAATCCGTTCAAACAGCTGGTCCAGGTCAAACTGGGAGCTGTATAATGCGCAGTTTCTCATGGTGCTCACCTTCTTCTATTAAGTTCATATCATTCATAATTAAACAAGTGCTTCCGGTACAGAACCTAGCTCACTAGTCCTTATATGGATCAAATTCATTGCCACCAGCCATGGCAACGCCAACAGGGCGCAGCACATGATTGATTTTCAGAGTGTCTGCATGAGCATTCAGGACGCCCTGCAGCTTTTTATACACAAACGGGCTTTCGTCCGTGCCTGCACCCCTCAGTTCCACGCCATAGGCACGAATGGCCGCATGCATCTGTTCTTCACTGATCTCGCCGCCCATGCGAGTGCGCAGCTTGTAGTTCATTTTCCCGGCAGCCTGGGTACGACTCATGATCCGTCCAGCCCCATGCACCGTGCTGCGGTAGGATTCCGTGTTCTCCGCGCTGTGAATGCCCTCCACAATCACTGAGATATCTCCCATGCTGCCTCCGACAAAACCAAGCTGTCCGGGTGCCAGCGGGGTGGCTCCCTTGCGGACGACGACCACGTCTTCCCCCATATGCTGTTCTTTCCAGGCAAAGTTATGATGGTTATGCACCGAGTACTCCGCACTCGCTCCAAGAATACCAAGGACCTGTTCTATTACATAATCTCGTCCTGCATAGGCATACCGGCCTGCGAGTGTCATTCCCTCCCAATACATTTCGCCCATTTCGCTGTTCAAGTCAAACAACGTTGGTGCCTGATCCATGGATTCTCCAGGCGCTTTCCCGCTGAACTCACGACCTGCAGCCAGATTGAGGAAACCGCTCGCGACTTTATGACCAAACCCCCGACTGCCGAAATGATTCGCAACCCATACTTTACCGGTTAATTCCTCTACGAAAATATCCACAAAGTGATTGCCGCTGCCTACCGTACCAAGCTGGTTGCGTGCGAGCGTTTTTAATTTGTGCTGCAGCCCAGGTTCAATCGAATCGAACAGCTTCCAACTCGCATCATCAAACAGCTCGTGATCAACCGGAGTTGGATTATTGCGACCCACGCCGAACGATACGTTTGCATTGATATCATCCATAATAACGGCAATCTGTTCCTTGATATCCTCCCACATGAGATTTGTACGTACCGCCTTGTTTCCGCAGGCAATATCGTATCCAACGCCCGAAGGACTAATCATGTTACGGTAGGCGACAACACCTCCGATCGGTTGCGAGTATCCTTTGTGATGGTCAGCCATCAGTGCAACCCCAAGCACATCTCCATGCTGTGAACACGTCACTGCCTGACTCACTGCATTCTCCAGCGGCTCCCCCCATACCTTGATGTTATCCACGATTCTCATGTTATGTATGACCTCCAGTCTTATCAAACACTTTGTATATATTACCAAAAACCATACCAAATGGGCAGTACATCATTCCCTATTAGATGATACACATTGCTGCTCTGATGGCAGCACTTTCTAATAATCGCTGTGTGTAATCGGAACAATTTCAAGTTTTCATTTTGTTCTCATGCATCCTATATCAAACAAAATGACATATATATATTGCAAAAAGACTCAAATAATATTAACATAAGATCCATAGGAAATATTCCCCACATTTTCAATTCCTACAAAGGAGAGGTCAATCATGAAATGGTTCAACAAAAAAGGAAATCAGGATGAGCGTATCGTCAATCTCAAAAACAAGGTGTACAAGGAAGCTTACATTTTTATTATGTATCTATGCGGCATCTCCATCTTGGTCAAAAGTTTTTTCCAATGGGAAACGTATTCCATGTTGACGGAATTGATCGTCATTCTCGCAGGAAGTATTTATTTCGGAGTTCGATCCGTCATGCTGGGCATTTATTCGGATGAAGTTGAGGTCCACGACCAGACAAGCAAAATGTCGTACAGCCAGCGAAACGTAATTACGGGTCTCATTATCGGTATTTCGATGGCCTTGTTCCTGGGCATAAGAAGCTCCGTTTTGTTTGCCGATACAGCGCATGAGAAGTGGTGGTATTTCTTCCTCGTGTTCATATTTTCACTGCTGCTTTACATCCCGCTCTTTGCGGGGTTTAATGTCATCGTTCATCACTTTGCAAACAAGGCGAGTCAAAAGGCCGCAAGTAAAGATCAGTGTGATTCATAGAAAGGATACAAGGGTGAATGGGCATGAAAAATATACGATTGAAAGTCGCCAGGGTAGAAAAGGATCTATCACAGGATGATCTGGCACGGATCGTCGGTGTATCGAGGCAGACCATTGGTCTCATAGAACTGGGCAAGTATAATCCGTCTCTCAGCTTATGTATCGCCATATGCAAGGCACTCTCCAGAACACTGAATGATCTGTTCTGGGACGATGAGCAGACATAAGCCGGAACGTTCATTACGGAATCATTATCATATTTATAGATGGAGGAGGCGTTATTTTGAGCTATTTCAGAAAACGAAAAACGGGTGCAGTGCTTGCACTGTCTACAGTCATGCTGGTGAATCTGCTCTACCCAACCGGATATGCAGGTGCAGCTTCATCAACCGCTGTGGAGACCATTCATGGACAGGTAACCCAGGTGGAAACTGCGAAAACATCGGATGAGAAAATTGCAGAATGGAACAAGTGGGCTAGAGATCACGCATATCGACTGGAGAGCATCCAGCCTGCAAAGACAGGTCAGGAGACCGATTCCTTCTCGGACCTCGAGATGTTGAGACCCCTGCTCCATGACAAGCGAATGGTATTCCTTGGTGAAAGCTCTCATGGGGTTGCCGAGTTTAATCTGGCGAAGACCCGGCTGATCCAGTTTTTGCATCAGGAAATGGGATACAACGTTCTTGCATTTGAGAGCGGTCTTTCCAACACGTCACTGGCTAATGCCACGGCCAACCAGCAGCATCCAGAGCAAACGATGAAAAACGCCATATTCGGCGTCTGGTGGTCCAAGGAAATGATGCCCTTATTCGATTACCTCAAAACAAGTACAAAAACCGAACAGCCCCTCATTCTAACCGGTTTCGACATGCAGCTGCAATTCCCGTTGTTGGATGGTAAGTGGCTGAAAGATAAAGAACTTGCAAATCGTCTCGCACACACGGAACAGAAACTAGCCAGTTTCTCTGCCGGAACGGACCTGAAAGCCTATCAAGCTGAGAAAAATAAAATCATCAAGGTATACCAAGACGTTCTTCAATCCCTGAGATCCAAACCGAACCAGGCCTATCTGCAAAAAGAATACCCGGATCAGCCCAAGCTTTCCATGCTGCTAGAGCGAAGCCTCAGTGATCGAATTCGCGTCGCGAGGGAATATGTCGATCTGTCCATCCGGGCTACAAGTGAAATGAATGAGGGCAAATATAAGACATTTCTAGATTCCATGGATTGGCGCGATCAGGCGATGCATGACAATCTCATGTGGCTTGCAACCGAAGTGTATCCAAACGAAAAATTCATAGTATGGGGACATAATGATCACATCAGAAAGGCGCAGAGCGAAGTCATGGGCTCACCCTATCCCATAACCATGATGGGGGAGAAACTTTCGGAAGAAATGAAAAAATCCAGCTATGTTTTGGGATTGTATGCATCAAGCGGTCAAACAGCAGATAACACAGGTGGAATTCATGCCGTTGAGCCAGCATCACCCGGTTCTATTGAAGGTATTATGTCTGCGACAAACACACCTTATAGCTTCCTGGATCTTCGGTACCAGAACAGAGAGACCGGGAACTCCTGGATGTTCGAACCACGATTTGCATACAGCTGGGGCATGATCCCTGAGAGCCTCATCCCCCGTGATCAATATGACGGCATTTTGATGATTGACGACGTACATCCGCCGCAATATATCCGCTCCTCCTCATCAGATTCTCAAGAACAAAACAAGGAATAAATACAAAAAGAGAGCTGTCAGCTCTCTTTTCCTTGCGGTTGTATACGTTCTTACTTCTTGCTGATTTTGAATTTGAACTCCCATGTTGCCGTGTTACCCGAATATCGGCCTCTGTTCTCCTTTACTACAACGGAAAGAGTCTTATTTGTTGATTTGGAGAATGAAGATACTTTGACATTCGCGCTCTTTCTTCCGATATCCGGAATCTTATCCTGTTCTTCGGCTTCCGCTTTTATTTTCAGCGTATCGGTTGATTTCAGATTTAATGTAACCGATGAACCCTCCTTCAGGTTTTTACCGTTCACACTTGCCCCTATTGCCCATTCGTTTCCGACGGAATTGTTCTCTGCCAGCTCAGCGCTCATCAGCGTCACCGTTACCTTAAGCGTTTTGGCAGCGGCGTAAGATGTTGGGGAACATACGGCGAAGATCAAACTCATCATCATCAAGACATTAGCCCATTTTTTGAACACGAGAGTGCCTCCCTCAGATCCATGAATTTTTCAATGTTGACTATGCCTTATTCGCCTTGCTCCTTAAGTAATCCTTCTGGTCATCAAGGGGATTCTTATGCTCTAGTGTTTGCCACTGAACACAAATTTTCACTGCACTTGTGCATAGCTTCTCCATTAGCAGCAAATACCTAACTTAGAGGTGTTGACCATATGTTCCAATTTATTTTTAGAAAAAAACAAAAATCAGAGTTCCTTCCTGTACCAACAGGCCCTCAAACGAAGACAGCTGATCAAGGGAGTCCTACTCCTGATTTCATCCAACCAAATCTGGAGTCTAACCTTCAGGAATTACAACATTCGTTCACAAACTGTTCTGATGTCGTTTTCCGCACAATCACTGTTGAAAACTCTCTAGCCGCTTGCCTGATCTATATTGATGGTTTGTGTGACACCGAACTTCTCGATCAGCTGCTGCTCCAGCCTTTTCTTCCAGGGGGAGAACTTGCTCAGGCTGCAGCAGAAAAGAACTTGGGCACTTTAACACGAGATAAACTGGCAGCAGCAGGCAAGGTTCAGCAGGCTCAAACATTGACCAACCTGATGGATGGCATCCTGATTGGACAAACAGGGATCCTGATTGAGGGAGAGAGCCAAGGCCTTCTCGCGGATTTCTCCAAATCCGCACAACGAGGCATTGAGGAACCTACCTCAGAAAAGGTCGTGCGCGGTCCGCGGGATGGCTTTACGGAAACTCTGCGTGTTAACACTTCGCTACTGCGCAAAAGAATTCACAGCAGCCGGCTGAAGATGGAATCCATGAGCATGGGTGAACTGACCAGAACGGAAGTCGTCCTTTGTTATATCGAGGGTATCGTTCAGGATGAGCTGCTTCATCTCGTTCGGAAGAGGCTGCAGCAGATCCATATTCAGGCTTTGGGAGGGTCAGCTAATATTGAGGAACTAATTGAGGATAATCCCTATTCCCCATTTCCCCAACTGCAGAACACTGAACGCCCGGATGTCACAGCGGCGAGTCTGCTGGAAGGCAAGGTTGCCATCCTTGTGGACAACACCCCTTTTGTACTGATTGCTCCAATGAATTATTGGACCGGTCTCCAGTCTGCCGAAGACTACCATGAACGTTTTCAATACATGACGTTTGTACGCTGGATTCGCTATACTTTTGTACATATATCCCTGCTGCTTCCGTCTCTGTATGTCGCACTAACCACCTTTCATCCACAGGTCATTCCAACATCCCTATTGATTAGCGTTGCCTCTGCCCGCGAAGGAGTTCCTTTACCGGCTGTATTTGAAGCGATCATCATGGAATTTGTGTTTGAAGGGCTGCGTGAAGCAGGAATCAGACTGCCCCAGCAAGTCGGTCCTGCAGTCAGCATTGCAGGTGCGTTGGTAATCGGTCAGGCTGCAGTAGAGGCGGGTATTATTTCGGCACCCATGGTGATTATTGTCGCTACGACCGGTATTGCCTCCTTTGCTTTTCCCAGATACAATCTGGGATTTGCATTTCGGATGCTCCGTTTTCCACTGCTTGTATGCGCTGGTTTTATGGGTTTCTATGGGATTGTTTTGTTTCTGATTGCGCTGAGTGTTCACCTTGTTTCGCTGAAGCCATTTGGAGTCCCTTACATGACGCCTGTTGCACCATCATCTTCCCGCCATCTGAATGATGTTCTATTCCGAGGTCCGGTATGGAAAAAGAAAAATAAAAAACAGCTGCTTGCCAGCATTCCGCCCGATATGGAGTCAGACCAAACCCAAGAGAGCAGGAGTAGATCCAAATGAACAGCGTACGATTTTATACCATGATGCCGCTGCTTTTCGTACTTTTGGTGATCACTACGGGCTGCTGGGACCGGCAAGAAATGAATGACAGGGCGATCATTCTTGGCTGGGGCATGGACCTTAATGAAGATGGGAGCTACACCGCAACAGCTAACATTGTGGTACCCATGAATACCAAATCAGGTGGTGCTCAAGGAGGAAATAATGAATATATGTTGCAGACTGCGAGAGGCAGAAGTGTCATTGACGCTGCACAAAACATTCAAAAGAAAATGTCACGTGTTTTGTTTGCCAGCCATCGCCGCAATATTTTCCTTGGGGAGTCTTTGGCCAAGAGAGGTATCGGCCATATTGTCGATGAATATGCCAGAAACCCGGAGTTGCGGCTAAGGACCAATATATTCGTGGTCAAAGGCGGAACAGCCCAGCAGGCTATGTCGTTATCCAATCAGTTGGAGAAGAATCCCTCAGTCGCCGTACTCAAAATTCAGGAAAAAATCGGTGCACCGGTAGGCCGTTCTCTACTTGATTTTTTTATCATGAGTAATGCTTACGGCGGATCGGTCATGCCTGTGCTGCAAATTGTTTCACCGCCTGGCGAGTCCCAAAAAAAGAATGAGAATGATAGCCCCCCTACGCCGACACTGGAGGCTGCTGGTTCCGCGATCTTCGACCGTTCCTTGAAACTGACCGGGTACCTGGGCTACAACGAATACTGGGCAAGATTGTGGATTGTCAACAAACTTCGTAATCGGGATTTGATCGCGCAGATGGACGGACCAGAGAGCACAGTCGCAGTGCGAGCCAGGAATTTCAAATCCAAAGTCACGCCGGTGATTAACACTCATCCCATTCGGCTGAACGTCGTGCTCTCTGCTCAAGGGCAGATACCCGAGAACAATACCAGTTTAGATCTGTCGATTCCCGAGAATATCAAAAAAGTGGAGACACGCTTGAATTTGCAGCTTCAACGGCAAATCGAACATATCGTGACTAAGGTTCAGGATGAGTTTCAGACAGATATTTTTGATCTTGGAGATATCATCCATCGTAAGTATCCTCAGCAGTGGAAAAAGATGGCCGGAGATTGGAATACGCTTTTCCGTGCTGCAGATATTTCCGTTAAAGTGAATGTCAAAGTGGATGGAGCGGGATTGACGGGAAAATCATTGCTGCCGGATGTATACAAAGGAGAAGAACAACATGCAGATCAGTAACCGTCAATTGTTCTGGCTTATCATGTCTATCGAGATCGGCATGAACCTGCTGCTCTCCATTAACTTTGCAATCCAGAGTAGCAAGCAGGATGTCTGGATGTCAATGATCCTGGCCGGTCTGGTAAGCCTGTTCATTGGGTGGATATGTATCAAGGTCAGTCTGCTATATCCGGATCAAACACTGATGGAATTCACCACCACCATCCTTGGCAAAGGATTAGGAAAAGTTGTAGGTCTTTTCTATCTTGCCCAGTGGTATTGGGTGGTCGCAGTTATGCTCAGGGAGGAGTATACTTTTGTCCGGCTCAGCCTGTTGCCCAAAACACCGGACTATCTGATCGTCCTGACAATGCTTGCTGTTGTGGTCTATGCTGTCTACAAAGGTGGAATTGAGACCATTGGACGCTTAAGTGAACTGTGGGGCCCCATTCTCCTGCTTATTCTCGTGTTCACCATCATTTTGACTTCTCACAATCTAAGGATTCATGCCCTGCTGCCTATCTATTCCGATTCAGGCATGCTTCCGATTATGAGAGGAGCCCTGACACCAACCTCTCTGTTAGGCGAAGTCTCTCTAGTCATGATGCTGATCTCTTTTACCTCCTTTTCCAACAAGACAGATAAACAGCGGCAGCTATCCAAAAGTATCCTGAGCGCGGTCTTCTTATCGACAACGTTTCTGATTTTGGGTGCTGTGTGGGTCATCATGACCTTTGGAGCAGAATTGGCCGCACGAATCCATTATCCTTTTTTTGAAATGGTCAAGCTTGTCTATCTGATGGAATTTATTCAGAGTCTGGAAATTATCATGGTTTCCATTTGGGTGATCAGTGTCTTCATTAAGCAATCCGTCTACCTGTTTATCGCCAGTTATGGGTCAGCCCAATGGATTGGTCGCACCCCTGGGTGGAAAAAGTGGTTGTGGGCTGCTGCGTTTATCATTGGGGCTTTGGCCATGACGATAGTCAGGCTCGATCCATCCTCCAAAACCCTGCTGGAAGTGATCTGGATCCGCTTTGTGCTGCCAATTAACTTCCTCATTTTTCCATCCATACTATATATTGTCGGACGCTTGCGAAAGAGAAAACAGGAACACAAAGCAAGCCCATGATTGTAACACATCAGATTTCCCCTCTCGTGCAACAAAGACACACTCCTGTAAAGGAAGCATTAACTGCCCGAGAGGGTTCACTATTATTTTCCCCCCGGCACAATTACAAATGGAAAATACTCATTTCAAATGCTTCCGGTACCCTTGGACCTTCTCATCCTTGAATCCAAGCTTTTCATAGAAAAGATGTGCTTCCTTGCGCTGATCTCCAGATACCAGAATCATGTACTCGCACCCGAGGTCTCTCGCAATCCGTTCAATCTGGAGCATCAGCTTCTGACCGATTCCCTGTCTTCGTACCTGATCGGATACGATCACATTCTCTACAACCATGAAAGGCTTGCATTGTCCCACGAGATCCATGCATTCGATCCCCATAACAGATCCGGTCAGTTCACCATTGTAAAATGCACCAAGCACATGATAATGACCATTATGTTGTATGTACCGAAACATTTTCTGCATCTGCTCCTCATTGGTGGGGGTTCCCATCAACTCATTGTACAATTTGCTTAAGGCCGGCAAATCCTGAAATTCAATGGCTTTGATTGTAACCATAGATCGATCCTCCTAAGTTCCTATCATGTTGTTCCGTACTCTATATCATACCCTACGTTAGATCCTTCTTAAAGTAATAATGAGAATGTCCTTATCCCCTGCCTCATTTTTGATATTAAAATTCAATTCCTCATACCGATGCTTCAGATCCTCACTCAGATGAGCCGCATTAAATGCAATCAGTTGATTACGCACATAGGCTGATTCTTCCGCATTACTTGGATTCAACGTACCTTCAGACATTTTTCATTCTCCTCCCTGTTACTCTCGCTGTTATAAACGGAATCATTCGTATACATCCCTTGAATATTCTAACATTATTGGACTGCATGCAGCATAAAAAACGCACCTCCAGAGGAGATGCGCAGCACCTGATATTATTCGATTGCTTGAATTGAAAAGCCACTCATTTTAGAGCAATTCTTCTCTCGTTTTAAGCATGACCTCTACGTATCCTGCGTCCATTCTGCCCAGCACGTCTCTAGCCTGCACGTGGATTTGAATCGGGGTTTCACTTGATGCAAGAGCTCTGATGTAGAGCTTCTGCCCTTCCATTCTGACTTCAGCTAGCTGCGGGTCCGGTGACTCTGCTGTGAGAATCAGTGTTGAACGGTCATCATCTTCATCTTCAAACATGTATGCCAGATCGATCTCGGTCTCTTCGTCACCAACATAAACGGTATTCCCAGCGGGGGCCTCCACCAGAACTGGTGCAGCATCATCGAAATCGTACATCGGTAAACGTTCAATCAGCCCCATATGCAAAGTAAAGTCAGGCTCGTCTCTGAGCATAATGGAATTGTAACGGATATTTAAGTTTTGCAGTAAAGGCAGGTCAGCAACTCCGGTAGGGATATGATTCAGTTGGTTATCGCCAACGTCCAACACTTGAAGGGAACTCAGGCCACTTACATCAAGTGATGTCAACTGATTGTAGGACAATACCAGCTCCTCAAGGTTTGAAAGTCCTGACACATGGACCTCTGTAAGTTGATTGCTGAATAAATCCAGCTTCTTCAAATGCGTAAAACCTTCAGCATTCACAAGGCTGATGTTATTCCCGGATAGGTCAATTTCCGTAACGTTCATGCCTTTGAAAATTTCGTATCCTGTCAGGTCAGAGATGCCCGCATCTCGCGCATACAGTCCTCCGTCCGTCTGTACCAGTGCATCCACCAGTTCCTGCTTGGTTAATGGATCATTCACATCCTTCTCAAGCCAATAGGCAACAGCTCGCGCTAAATTAGGATCAGGGAATTGCCTGCTGATCGTATTCGCAAGGACCGTGATCTTGAACTGTGCAGTAACACTGGCACCCTGGTTATCGACAGCCTTGACTGTAAGTACAGCTTCTCCTTCTGCCACTGCTGTGAGCTTGATTGTCTGACCATCTACCGCAGTAGAAACAACCGTTTCATCTCCATCTATAATACTAAATTGCAGGACTTCTCCATCCGGATCACTGAAGTAAGAGGAAGCCTGAAACTCCAGAGACGCATGATCCAGAACAAGTTCCTGATCGGGCAACCCATCTTTAATCACCACTGGGGCTTGATTTTCAGGTTCAGGGTTGGAAGGAGTTTCTGGATTGGATGGATTGGTTGGGTTGGTTGGATTCGTTGGCGTTGATCCGCTGCCTCCTCCTGCATTTCCACTTCCACTGCCGGAATTGTTTCCACTCCCATTCGTTGCGTTTCCACCGGTATTCCCTGTAACTTCACTACCTGTAGTCGTCCCCTCAACTTCCGTCACTTGATCTGGCTTATCCGAATCAGAATCTGAAGCAGCATTATCCAATTCCGATGATTGTTCAAGCGCCTTGATCGCGTCGCTTCCACGCAAAGCAATCACAGCCATTTCTTGTCTTGTTGTAGCACGTTTCGGAGCAAACTGGCCATTCTCGCCCTTTAACAAGCCCAGTTCAACTGCCTGCTTCACGCTGTCTGCAGCCCATGGACTGATACTGGAAGCATCCTTGAAAGATAACATTGAGTTCGTACCTGTTGCTTCTGTAAATCCTCTAAAATGAATCAAACGCATCAAAGTCACTGCGAGTTGTTCCCTGGTGACCAATCCATCCGGACGAAATGTGCCATCAGGATAGCCTTTCATGATTCCTGCAGTGCTTATCAATTTAATAAAAGCAATGTTATCCGTGCCTGAATTCAGATCCTTGAAAGCTTCGGATGAATTCTGAATTTCAGAGTCCTGATTCAAACCCGCAATGCGAACCAAGGTATACGCCAGATCACCGCGTGTAAGACTCCCTCTCGGATAAAACAATCCATCCTGCGTACCTGGGAACATCTGTTGTTCTGTTACGATCTCAATGGCCTGTCTCGCCCAAGGCGAGGCTTGCTGTAAGTCATTTGCGCTCCCGGTTCCCGCAGCGGCCCCGACGTTACCAGGAACAGTAAGTGATGAGACGGACAATAGAACTGCCAGATAAGGTAGGATTCTGTTGTTTTTGTTTCGTGTTTTCCCTTTGGATAGACGTGTTGACATGGTTAAGCTTTACCTCCCACATGACTCTAACCGTGCTTTTTCTTAAACAGCAAAGTTATTAATTGTCTTTATTGTAGGAGAGACTTCCATGAGAAAATAGTCTACAAAACGATAGACAGCTTGCTGCACATTCACAGCCAGCCCTGCTGTTCAGCAATCTGTACGGCATGCGCACGACTACTCGCGCCTAGCTTCGCAAACACCCGCCTGATATGCGTATTAACCGTTCCTGCCGAAATCCCAAACTCAGCTGCGATTTGTTTGCTGGTTAACCCTTCAGCAATGTATCCAAATACTCGTTGCTCCATGGGACTAAGTCGCACGGAGGGAATACCACCCCGATTTTCTTTTGAAAATGCAGATAGCAGCTCCTTTACATAGGCCAGTTTAATGCCCGAATCTGGTATGGAATGCGTACGACGCAGGTGCAGGTAATGCTGCAAAAGGCTCTTGACCGGTTCGCCTTCGTTTATAAAAGAACGAATGTAGCCCTCGGAACTGCCAATCGCTATAGCCCGCAGCAGCGGAGCCATACACTCCTCCTGACGCCCTTGGCGTTGAAGAATCTGAGCCTCAAGCAGTCCGCACTCGACTTGTTCCGTTAACCAGTTCCGTTCTTCAGCAAGTGCACGTATGCGTTTCAGCTCATTTAAGGACTCTTCATCATCCCCTAACAAGAATTTAGCCCGCACACGTACAAGCGAGCTGAATACCTGATCACAGCTGATCTCAGGGTTCACCATTTCGATAATAGAGTCATCAACCATGAGCTGTGCTGTTGCTGTAGGTTGAATTTCGAGTTGCAATCGGTATTGATGTGCCTGAATGATCGGCTGCCAGTATTCCAGATCCTTGACAGATAACAGAACGCAGAGCTGCTGCAGCAGCTTCACCCCTTCATTCGGTCTACCTTGAGCCATTTCTATTCTTGCTTTGAGAACGTAGGCTGGTACTAGAAGTGCAGCGACTTTGATCTGGAGTGCAATTTCAAGAGCACGATCCGCATAATGAATCGCTTCGGACAAGCGATTTTGCTCCAGCTTTATTTCAGCATAGCCAGTACCATAATAGGAGGTCACATAAGAACTCTCTGCAAACCAGCGATTCGTGATTGCACCGAAGCATTGTTCGCCTCGTTGCAGGGAACCGTTCACACCGTGGAAGCTGCGCAGACGCATGCTTTCCCTCCGGTCATAATCCATATACTGAAACGCAATATCATCCGGATAACCTTGATCGATATAGAATATCAGATGGTCAGACAGCCCTTGTAAATCCCTGTTTAGATAAGCCATATAAGCCCTCATCACACAGACGACCTGCAGCAAGTAACTGCTTATCTCAGGTGGCAATTGGTCCTGTAAATGGACCTGAATCATGTGCTCCAGTCCATCAAGCTCTTTCATCATCTCACCATATGGCCGTTCACGAGCAATAAGAAATAAATAGGACATATACAATTTGGGACGAGCCTTCACTACCTCCTGTGGCAGAACATCGAAGTACCTTCGAAGTGTCCACCATTCACCCATAATAAAATGTGCAAATAGCTCCTCCAGCAGCCGGGCCGCATCCTGCACATGCTGTCCGTGAATATAATGATCCAGTGCTTCAGCTGCATATCCTTGCTGTTCGTACCACCGTGCAGCCTTCGCATGAAGTGCGTTCACCTGTTCCGTTCCGGAACGAGCAAGCTCACGCCGCAAAAAGGATGAGAACATATGATGATAACGGAACCAGTACGCTCCCCGATCCATTGTAATTAGAAACAGATGCTCCTTCTCCAGATGTCTGAGCAATTGCGGAGCTTCACTTAGTTCGGTCAGTGCTCTGCATAGATCTCCATTCATCCGCTGTACGACAGAGGTGCTGAGCAAGAAATGCTGCATTTCCGGGGATTGCCGATGAAACACTTCCTCCAGCAAATATTCGGAAACTGACCGATCGCCGTAGTGATGCTGTTCATCCTGAGAAGTTGGAGCCCGTCGATTGGCACTGCGCGATCTTACTTGTTCTGTGCTATCGGTATAGGACAGTGCCAGCAGCTTAAGTCCGGCCACCCACCCTTCCGTCTGCTGCACCCAGTCATGCACATGAGAATTTGTAACGTTGAGCTTCAGGGCATCCTGACAGAACTTTACTCCTTCTTCGGCAGTGAACGCCAGATCCTGAAGCTTAACATGCCTGAGCTCACCGCGAAGCTTCAGCTTCTCCAGCTTGAGCGGCAGAGATGTCCGACTCGATAATACGAGATGAACGGACGGGGGCATATTCTCAACAAAATACTCCACTTGTTCATGAATCTCCGCTTGGGTTACAGCATGGTAATCATCCAAAATGAGTAACACCGGTTGCTCTGCCAAGGCAAGGTGATTCATTAACAATACCAGTGCTGATCGCGGGTTCATGCTGTATCCTCGCAAAAAATTCGCTAGAATTTCTCTGCAGAAATCCGGCTTAACCCGATCAAGCGCGTGAATAACATACAACCAAAATTGAAGCGGGTCCTGATCTTTGTCATCCAGACAAACACAGGCTGCTTGCTCGTGCTGCACCCAGCTGCCTAACAATGTGGATTTCCCTGAGCCCGCCGGAGCAGTAAGCAGCGTGACTTTAAAGTTGTATAATTGTTCTCTGGTTGAACTGAGCCTTGGACGATCCAACGTATTTGGAGGCAAGGGAGGCAGTTCCAGTTTGGTCTTTAATATCATGAATTGAATCCAATTTTCCTCTAGACCCACGGTATGCTCTTGGTGCATTAAAATCCTCCTGAATCAGCACACTTGTGCCATTTTCCGATATGTATCATGTGGTTTCAGCTGCTACTACAAGTATACTCGGGAACGCCGCTAAGGCCCTATATTTTTTTGATTGCTGTTGTATCACAGAAAAACGGAACCTGCATTGTTCATGCCTGCTCCGTTTTATGGTGTAAACTATTCGGGTAACTCTAATACCCATTTACGCAATGCATTAATTTCTATAAATAGGTCTTTACCGTCATCTTTCGGTCTTGATATATCAAGACCACTTGGTTTATGGTACTCATGCAACATTTTGATCCATAGGAATTCAATAGATCTCAAAATTTCCAGCAGAAACGTGCGGGCATGTATGGTGAACTGTGTGAGTATATGCTGGGGAACTAGCTCCAAACGTATAGCAAACCTTATTTGTCCATTTGCATACTGCTCCATTTCAAGCAAGAGCGGATCAATGCCGTAACTCACACAGACTTTGCCCTGCTCCATCAACATACGAATCGCTTTCAGATAATCGTGCCAAATATTCAAGCCACTTGGGACTTCATATCCAATTAAAGGTTGTCCGCTAGCATCGAATACGTGAATAGCCATCTGAAGAGCGTCAAGTCCGAACTTTCTACTCCTCATCAATCGATTTATCTGATTACAATCATTTACATCGGCATACTGGACTTCGGGCTGTTGTATCACAGCCATCAGCCAGTTATCTGTCCCCGTTTCCTCCTCTATTAATGAACCTGGTTTGACAAGCAAAACTTTAGCTTCAATCAGTGCTCTCAACCTCCTTCATCTGATTGGTAAACTGTATTCCCCTAATTTATTTTCCTAATTGAAGCATCTTATAGTTCATCCGTATGTAATTCATCCCGGAGAAAAGCCATCCTAGCGAGCGTGATTCGATTAGCCCAATTCATCATATTCCCCCTTTCATGATAACTCATTGGAAAGTACTCTCACTTCTAATCATTTCGTCCATCATCCATTTATCACCTGTTTTTCCAAGAGGTATTTTTTGAACGTGATATCTAAACCTACACATAAAGACTAGCCAGCAGGCGATTTGAACCTGCAAAACATGTTTATATTGTCATGTTCAGAACAAAGCCGGATTTTCATGGTTGATGGAGTGGAGCAACTGCTGGATAAAGGCAGAATCAATTCCTTGATCGTGATGACAAAAAGGCCAGGCTGCAGAGAGACAGCCTGACCTTTTTACGTGATATTTTTCCATATCATTCATTACGATTTACAACGCTTCCTTGATAACCCGCTTGTAATACCACACCGATAACAGTCCAAAGATGGAATACAGCAGTGTATACAGAATCATGACAATGATTGTTGGTGTCACCAGTTCCGTACCGAAGAAGAACCACCCGGATTTCACCGCAAAATAGCTATGACTCAATCCCACCACCAGCGGAATCCCGAAATTGAAGACCTGCTTGAGTTGAATGCCGTGCAGCAGATTGCCCTGTGTGAATCCGAGTTTGCGTAGGATGGTATAGCTCGGTTTTTCTTCTTCACTTTCATTCATTTGTTTAAAGTATAAGATACATCCAGAAGTAATCAGGAAGGTCAGACCAAGGAAACCGACAATGAACATAATTAGCCCCATACTGGTGCGCTGGTTATTTTTGAACTCGATCTGGGAGAAGCTTGGGGTCGTAAGCTGTTGTTTTTGGAAAACGCCATAAGCCTCTTCTGCTTGTTTATCGTTCACAATGCGAACACCATAATAGTCCGTCGGCTCGCCTTCTTGCAATGAAGGATCAAGATCCTTCTGAAGCTGCTGATAGACCGTTTCATCCACCACAGCTACGGGTGTACCCTTGGTATAGTATACGGGAAGAACTCCCTGTTTGGTTGTACCGACCAACTGTTGATCGATGGTTTGCTTCAAACCATGCAGAACGATTGAACCCTTTTCCTGAATGGAAATCATCTGCTTAACAACATTTCCATAACCCATAAAGATCACTTCACCAGGCTTCAGATCCATATCATCGACCATGCTGTCACTGACCACGCTGCTGAATAGAAGCTCTCCCTTCAATGAATCGTCCATTACTTCGCTGGCATCGATTTCAATATAAATGGGCTGTCTGTGCTTCACCTCATACAGAATCTGTTTCTCTTCAAGCTCCGCTACAAACTGGTTTTTTACACTTGCCTGAGCAAAAGAGAAATCTTCCGGCAAGCTTTCTTTGGCTTGGGCTTCAGCCGAATAGTATGAAATGTAACTCAGTGACAGCATGCCGATGGCAAGTGCGGACACCGTCGTAATAATCGTAAGCAGCAGAGCATTCGACTTCATACGGAACATGATGGAGGATAGTGACAAGACTTCATGGATGGAAAGGTAGCCGTTTTTGCTTTTGCGAATCAGATTAAATATAAAACTGACTGAACCCTTGTAGAACAGATACGTCCCCAGGATGACCGAAAATAGGATCAGGAGCATCATATACATCAGCTGCTGCATATCCAGTGCTTGGCCGCTGAACATCCTTGCGGATAATACGTATCCGAACACAATCAGGACAATACCCAGGATGCCGATGATAATCTGTGCGATAGACATCTTCTGCACCTGCTGCTCAGCCTTAGCCGTTACCCGGAAAAGCGAGAGAATACTCTGTGCCTTGATAAAGGTATAATTCATCAGCATGATAAGCAAATACAGCACCGCAAACACAATCAGGGTCTGGACCAAGGCCATCGCAGAGAAATACAGTTTCGTCATCGCATCAATGCCAAGGATCTTGAACAAAATCATCAGCACCAGCTTGGAACCAAGGAAACCGATCAGAACACCTACCGCCATGGAGCCAAAATAGAGAACGAAATTTTCCGTACTCAGAATGCCAAAAATTTTCCCTTTCGTCAGCCCAATTAACTGAAATAAACCAATCTCCTTGCTGCGTCTCTTAATAAAGATGGTGTTGGCGTAGAGCAGGAAAATGCCCACAATGACGATCAATAATACGGAAGACGTACCGATCGCCGCTGCTCCTTTGGTCGAGGCCGCCACTTCATCCATGGAAGGATCATACTGCAGCGTCACAAATGAAAAATATAAGGCTACGCTAAAAATAAGCGCAAATACATATAAATAATAGCTTTTCAGGTTCTTTCTCAGATTGCGGAAGATGATGTAACGCAAGCTCATTGCTGCACACCACCCAACACGCCTTGGGTTTTGATAATGTCGTTGAAGAAGGACTGACGGGACTCGTCTCCTTTATTCAATTGAGTATAGATCTGCCCGTCCCGGATGAAAATCACCCTGCTGCAATAACTCGCGGCAACCGGATCGTGAGTGACCATTACAATGGTAGCCTGATGCTTGACATTCATTTCGCTTAATTTGCCGAGCAGATCCGAAGCTGATTTGGAGTCCAGTGCGCCTGTCGGCTCATCGGCAAATATGATGCTCGGATCATGAACAAAGGCTCGCGCAGCCGAGGTCCGCTGTTTCTGACCACCCGAAATTTCGGATGGGTATTTGTCTTTTAGTTCATAAATGCCCAGTTCACGGGCAATTTGTTCGAACTTCCGATGTGCTTCCTGCTTCGGCACGCTCGTGATGGAAAGCGGCAGCAGCACATTTTCCTTCACGGTAAGCGTATCAAGCAAGTTATATTCCTGAAAAATAAAACCAAGATGATGTTTGCGAAATTCAGCAAGCTGCTTCTCCTTCATCCCGGTGAACTCCTTGCCTTCGATCTCAATGCTACCCTGACTTACCCGGTCTATCGAAGAGAGCACATTAAGTAATGTTGTTTTTCCTGAACCCGACGGTCCCATGATGCCTACAAATTCTCCTCTGCCAACCCCGAGATCTATCCCTTTCAGCACTTCCTGCTTATTCAGTTTGTTGCCATATACTTTGCTAATTTTTTTGGCTTCCAGTATCCACATATCCCACACACTCTCCTTTGGTCTATCTCTATCATAGGCGGGATCTGCCAACTTATCGTGCGATTCACCGAACAAAACGAAAAAGCATGTGACATTGTTGTCACACGCCCGCAAGATGCACCATGTCGTTTTTCCGGGGGAAGGTTAGTTTGACGATTGTGCCTTCGCCGGGAGCAGACTCGACGTGAATGTCCATATGAAGCGTCTGTGCCACCTGCCGGGTCAGGTACAGCCCCATTCCGGTTGCCGCACCTTCCAGCCTGCCTCGGGTTGACGTGAAGCCTTTATCGAAGATACGGGGTAAATCCTGCGCTTCAATTCCTCGCCCGTGATCCTGAATTGAGAGAACGTGATGTCCTTCCTGCTCCCAGCTTCCGATGATAATATCCGAGGATTCACTGTATTTCACCGCATTGCTCAGCAGCTGCCGGATCATAAAACTCAGCCATTTGCTGTCGGTCAAAACACGCGTGACACCTAGAGACACATCGAAACCGATGCCTTTGGAAATGCACCAGGATTTCAAGGCTCGAATCTCCGCATTCAAAATCGGTTCAAGCTCCGTCTCTTCGATAAACAGATCGTTATGCATAAATGGAATTCGCTTCTGATGCAGCTGCTGATCGAGCAGTTGATGAATTCGCAGCCATTCGTACGTCATCTGATTCCGCAGTTTCTCATCCGGGGTACGTTCGATCATTAACTGCAGCGCTGTGAGCGGTGTCTTCACCTCATGGATCCAGGATAACATCTGGTCCTTCTCCTGCTCGAGCAGAATCAGACTAGTTGAGGATTCCTTCCGATAGCGCTCGGTCTGTGAGGTTACGGCATCCTGCACGATAAGCTCGTAGGGACTTTCGGCTGTATCCAGATCTGCCAGATCATAGGTATGGTCCCAGGTCGTTAGTTTTTTATAAAAACGGGTTTCCCTTGGATATCTCGCCCAGATAAACACCATGCAAATCATCACATTCAGGATAACAACGTATGCCAAAGATTGAAGGGGTATGGAAGAGTCCATATAGGCAACAAACAAAATGATGAGCTGCATGGCTACCAGCAGCAAGATCCAGCTGAGCTTTTCTCTGATGTATTTGCCGATCATGCTTCGGCCTCTTCCGTTGCCATATATCCTTGTCCCACTTTGGTTTCAATATACGCATCCAGTCCAAGTGGCTCAAGCTTCTTGCGAAGCCGATTGACGTTGACCGTCAGCGTGTTATCACTCACAAAGTGTTCATGATCCCACAAGCTTCGAATCATTTCCTCACGGGTGACAATCTGATTTTTGTGCTCTATCAGCACTTTGAGAATAAACATTTCGTTTTTGGTCAAAAGAACCACTTCAGAACCCAGTGTCAGTGTATTTTTCACATATTCTATCGCTGCCCCGCGCCAGGTTCGAAGTTCGATGCGTTCCGTGTTGTAGTTATACACCCTCCGCAATGTGGCCTGGATTTTCGCGATCAAGACGTCGAAATGGAAGGGCTTCTGGATAAAATCATCCGCTCCCAGGTGCATGGACATGACCATATCCGTAGGATGATCCCGTGAGGACAAAAAGATAATGGGCACGTTCGAGTGAGCTCGAATCATCCGGCACCAGTGGAAACCGTCATACTTGGGCAATTGTATATCAATGATGACCAGCTGCGGCTGAACGTCACTATACTCCTGCATGACTTTCCCGAAATCCTGTATGCCATATATGTCATAAGACCATTGGGACAGCCTTTCCTTAATTTCGCTGAATAAGGATTCATCGTCTTCAATAAGCATAATTTTAAACAAGGTCCTTCACCACATTTCCGTTCTTCTAAGGCTGGAATACGTTAAATTACAAATGAACTAATCCCATCTCAGTATGTTGTCAGTTTACAGCGAAGTTGAAGTTAGATCAAAGGGAACTTAACATGGAGCAGTAAAATCGAGAAATCGTAATGAATAATGTTAGCTCTCCATGGTATGTATGACTTTGTTTGTAACACTGATCTCTTCGATCCGTTCAATGAGCTGCTTGGCTACCTCCCGTGGCGATCTTAATTGCTTGGCTTCATATACTTGATTAAATAGACCAGATAGCACAAATTCATCTGTACTCTTGCCTCTTGCCACAGCCTGCAGTTCTGTATCTACCATGCCAGGATCAAACGCTATGACCTCTACAGGGTTCATCCTCTCAGACTGTTCCATCGCCACACACGCCGAAAACATGTTAATTCCAGCTTTTGAGGTACAGTATGCGGCCATCGAGGGTGCCGGATAACTACCTGAACCCGAGGTCATATTCACAATTTTTCGACGTGCAGCAAGATGATTAGTTTGCCGTATAAAAGAAGAACTCAACATCATTGGGGCTCCTAAACTAATATTCAAATTTTTGCTTATCTCTTCTGTGCTGCACTGATCTATCGGCTTCAAGGGTTCCAGCATTGCTGCATTATTAATAAGTCCTATGAACTCCGTTTCCTGCAAAGGAATATGCTCCAGTATTCGTGTCACCAACATTTCTATACCCATCAGATCACTCAGATCATACTTAAAATGCTTATATAGGTCATGGCCATGCAGAAGCTCAGCAGTCTCCCGTGAAACGCCATAGACCCGGTCTCCCTGTTCCAGTAGCAACTGAGCCAGTTGCAAGCCAATCCCCTTGGACGTACCAGTAATAATAACCCCCCTATTCCCCATGCTTAGCCCCCCCTTTTTTATCAGTAAGCGGTTTTCTCCATAGCGTCACCCACAGGATCGGAAGGCCGAATCGATGATCTTCCTTACCCATCGCCTGCATCGGGCGCAGCTCCACGCATTCAAACGGATCTTCCAGCAAATAACGAAGCTTCTCCTCTGTAAAAGCCAGTCCGCCCTTCATGGATCTCTCTTGATACACTTCCCAGTCGTTCATCACAGTCTCTGGTCCGCCCAACCCTCCAAAACCGGGAGCAAAACACGTCATGCCAAAATAACCCCCAGGCTTGAGTGCATTGGTAATCATCTGAATATACGGGATACGCTGATGTGGCAGCAAGTGGTGCAAGCAGCCGGAATCATAGACAAAGTCATACGCCTGCTCCGGTTCAAGTTCAAATACGGATCGGCATTCAAAGTTCACATCCAGCTGCATTTCGGCAGCTCGTTCCTTGGCCCATGCAATCGCTGTTTCGGAAAGGTCATACGCATCCACGCTGTACCCTGCCTTTGTCAAATAAAGTGCATTCCGCCCGGGTCCACAGCCAAGCTCCATCGCTTTTCCTCCGGTAAGCAAGCCCGAATTCACTTGGTCAACCAGATTCTCATCAGGCTTGTTAGGGAAAAAGGGAATTGGACGATCCCGATCTTCATAGAATGGCTCCCAGAATTGCTTCGCTGACCTAAACTCTGCATCCAGCATATCATACAGATCCTGTACATTTTTAATTGTCTTCTCCAACGCAATACTCCTCCTCAATTTCCTCCAATAAGGTGCTCCTGCCTAATTTCTCTTATGTATGTAACTAATCGTTAGTTATCCATGCAAACCCCTTGATATCTAGCCGTTTTAACTCGTCATATTGCTTCAGAACTCCACACTATATTATACCATTTTTGCCGAATATATCTCTATTTTTCTTGTACGTTTCCATAGATAAAACCTAGTTCAATAAGGATCAAAAAAAGGACTTATCGCAGGAGATTAACCTCTGCTCAAGCCCTGTTTTACTGCCACGCTCAAATGTATATTATTAATTTTAAACCGTTCTCAATTTCTTTGTTAAATAAAGTACGACGTCATCATCAATGATGGTTTCATCCCCTGGCATAAGGTAGCGATCATGCTTGTGAATTCCCTTGCCATCCGGGATATATCCGCGTCGGGCATATAGAATCTGGGCTTTGCCATAATCGGTGAATACGCCAACCCCAATCCCTGCAGTATCCGTGCGTTCTTGAATCAATTCCTCCGCGCGATCCATTAATCGTGAACCTATGCCTTGACGCTGATATTGGATCAGCACATTGAAATCATTAATTTCAGGGATTCCCTGCTCCTTGAACGACGGGTATGGTGAATTCCATAGGACATTGACGTATCCCGCAAATGCTCCGTCCAACTCGGCGATCAATGTGATGCGTTCACCCTTTTCCTGTTCTGCCAGGTAGTGAAGGTACTGTTCCACAGGTTTGACCCAGCCTTGTTTCTGGAATGCCTGAGAGATTAAGGCTGGATCATTCTCATTCAACGTTCGAATATGTATGTTCATCTTGTCTCTCCCTTACAACATCGTTTAGATTTTAGTAACACCCGTTAAATCCATATCATACTGGATAGTTCCCTTAGAGGGATACGCTGTCCATTGCTCCAAAAAAATATAGAACATTTCTCCAAAGCTCATGCCCGAAGGCAAGGCATCTACCAATTTAAGCCCTCCAATTTCATGATTCGGAAGCTCAAATGACATAGAGTTGAACTCGTCAACAGAGGCATAATAAACCATGCCGAGATTCCCATTCATTTTGTAAATACCAAAAGGCTCAAGATTGAACCTTATTGCTCCTGTCTCTTCGTAGAGTTCCCTGCCTGCAGCGTTCAGCGGAGTTTCACCTGGTTCACAAGTGCCCCCCGGAAACTCCCATCCTTTGCGTTTATTGTTGTAAACAACGACGTATTTCTCCTGAAACTGTGTAACCATAATCACGAATGCAATTCCTCGTTCAGGCTGCTCCATTTCATTCAAATAAAACCATTTCGGCTCTTTCACAATAGCTGCACCTCTCTGTTAGATCCCCAGCCTTTTTCTGAGCGAAGTGATATGGGCAACATGGTGTCTGCCATGCCAGGAGTAAACCCCCAGGTTGTAATCCAGGCTTGTCGTTTCCTGCGAACCCGGATGATAGAATTGTTTAGCATAATCCTCATCGGATAATGTATGCAGCAGTGCAACCCAGCGTCGATGCAGCGCATCCAGTATTTGCAGGGAGAACTCAATATCCAAATCCCTTGAATCGTTTAGCTCTGCCCATCGCTCTTCATAATAAGGTCTTATCGTTGGTGTATCCTCAGTGAGAGCCAATTTGAAACGGATCATACTGTTCATGTGACTGTCTGCCATATGGTGTATAACCTGCTTGAGCATCCATCCACCTTCCCGATAGGGCAGACTTAATTGCTCGTCACTTAATCCTTTTACAGCTTCTCTCGCACGTTCTGGAAGCTCGGCAATATCCTGAATCCACTGCTCCCTCTGTGCGGCTGTAATTTCGCCGGTATGTTCAAATGTGCCTATCGGGTAACGCAAATCCATTCTCCAATCCTCCTTGTCATATTCCATCAACCAACAGTCTCTCATCTGGCCCTCGTGCAGCTCATGTTCCCTCAACAGCCTGATTTTTCTGAACCCACATTTCTCATAACAAGCGATGGCCCGTACGTTCCTTGTCTGGGGATCCATGACTACTTTCCGAGCCAGCTTCTCATCTGTTAAATAGGCTACCATAGATTGCAGAAGTTTTGTGCCCATTCCTGTATTCCAGTACGCTACATCGCCTATGAATTGATCTGTTCCATAGATTATCTCATCCGTATCTCCATAGCCGTATTCATTTCGTTCATCTTCTTCAAGCTCATAGAATTGAATATAGCCTATAGGCTTACCTTCCACCTCAATCAGGCAACGACTCGTGGCATCCTCCTGTCTGTAAAAATGTTCTCTTACCCGCTCCAGATCATGCGGCCGATCACGGCCCTCGTAATATTGCAGTACTGCCGGGTCAGACAGCCACTGAACCAAATGAACTTCGTCTGCTTTTTCCAACAATCGTACAGTCATCTCATTGGATCGGTATATTGACTTCACTCCACACTCTCCTTAATCATCACCATGTGCTCTTTCTTGACCCAATTTAGAGTTTTTCCGAGTACCTTCTCTTGATGCACATAATAGATCTGGGGATCATTTATTGAATGAACATTCTCACTCAATGGAGAGATCGTGAAGCGCACTCTATATGTACCTGCTTCATTAGGTATGGAGAATCCCGTGAAATTCCCATTTTCGTTAGTCGTATTAATATCCTCATCCTGCAACGCTTGATGAACGAGCTGTTCCAATTCGCCTGATGTACCCACAGAAGAAGGCCTTAAATATGAATCGTCCAGTTCCTCATTGAATGACAGATTGCCCCAACCGAAAATCAAAGGGTATACCATGTGAATACCATTGTCTTCCTTGCTACGGGTGATCTGCATATCCACCTCATACTTATCCGTATCGACCTGACGAATGGTGCCTTTCATGCTGACATCCTGCTCCTTCAGACTGGGGACCAAGTTATTGTAGGTAAGCAGCACCACAACAACTACAATAGCGATCCCCGTGATCCAAAATATGGTTCGTTTTCGCATTGGTCCAACCCCCTGACTGCTTAGCTGCCTTTTTGCAAGATTTCATACTCCGATAAGGACTGTGTCAACCGATCCAATTCGGGAGATGCCGTCCAGTCACTTGCGGTGTTGATCCCATATTTGATGGTATGTATTACACTGCCCGCAGACATGTACAGATTGTGATGAACCCCCGGTTGAACAACAATGTGTTGTCCTTCTGTAACAATCCGAAGATGTAAAATGGATTGGCCTTCTACATATGATGCGTAAGCAATCCAGCCAGCTTGAACGAGATAATGCTCGGTCACATGCAGATGGAGATGGCTGTTCTGCCAGGCTCCTTCGCGAGAGGCAACCGTTCTACAATAATAGCTCCCGTCATCTGCTATCATCTTATATTTACATTCTCCATTGTCCATCTGCTCGTAAAGTGCTCTAATATCGTCCCCAAGCAGCAGTTCCTTCGTTTTGTTTCGATTCATATCGTTGCACCTCAAACTGATAAATTGTTGTTATATGGCGGTTTTTACCGCCTTCCAGATGTACTTGTGCTCTCGCACAGCAATTTTCCCGTTCATGTGATGCTCCTGGATTTTCACCTGTAATTGTTCCCGATACTCAGGCAGTGTGTAATCTGGATTGCCTGGAACATCGGAGAGAAAAAGTGCAAATTCCTGTTCATTCGGGAAAATCATGAACGCCTCATTGAACTCCTCAATCTCGATCTGCTCATATCGGTTGCGAAGCAATCGTTCCTTCACCTTCCTTATGTCTGTATGTATGCCGAAGATCATGCCACCACTTCGCAGCACTCTTCCATGTTCAATGATGGAAGTAGGCCCTCTGCGGTCATAGATCAGATCAAACTGTTCATTTTCAAAAGGGACTTCGGTCTTCGTTGTGGCATACACAAACTCAACATTGTTCACTTCGCTTGCCGCTTCAAGTGCAGCTTGCGCGATACGCAGCAGCTCCTTAGAATTATCAAAACCCGTAATATGACGGGTATGTGGAGACATTCTCATTGTAAAATCACCATCACCACAGCCCGCATCGAGCACGGATTGATGCTGAGAGAGCAACCGGATCAATCGTTCTTCGAAAATGTCCTCCGCCGATTGACCTTCCCAGGTATATGTAGATCTCCCCTTATATCCTCCGTTTCGCAGGGCGATCATATCGTACCAATCCATTCCCATCGTTACATCTCCTTCCAGAAGGAAATTCCTAATTAAACAATATTCGACAACTGGAGTTTATTTCTCCTGTCTTTTTCCCCATCTTTTTTGGCTAAGCACAGGCTATGTTCGTTCTCAACAACCATTTACAACAAATTTGAAACGACTATCTCATCGATTCCGTATTAAGGTCGAAGTCATATTTTTTTCCATGTATAAACCATTATGATCTGGAGGTTGAACGGATGTCTTTTTTCAAGAAAATGTTAGCCAGTGTAGGTGTTGGAGCAGCGAAGGTCAACACGGAACTCGATACACCAGAGGTCGAGCCAGGAGGAGTCCTTTCGGGAACCGTCTATATTCAAGCTGGAGATGTGGAACAAAATGTGGACCGGATCTATCTGACCATCAACACGCATTACATAAGGGAACACGATGATCGCAAAGTAAAGGAAACAGCCGTAGTGGCCAGATATTTGCTGACCGAAGGATTTACACTTCAACCTGGGACGAAGCTTGAGAAGAAGTTCTCGTTCGACCTGCCAGAAAACCTTCCAATCACGCTCCATAGCGCAGAGGTCTGGGTAGAGACAGGCCTGGATATCTCAAGTGCCGTTGACCCTTCAGATCGGGACAGACTTCGCGTTGTGCCCACTCAGAATATGCGTACCGTGCTGGATGCCATCGACATCCTTGGTTTCCGGCTGCGCGAAGTGACCAATGATTATGCTCCAAAACTTGGCGGCAATCTGCCATTTGTACAGGAGTTTGAGTTCGTGCCAACGAACAAGTTCCGTGGATATCTGGATGAACTGGAAGTGCTGTTCTATCCGATGGGCGATTCCATGGAATTGCTGCTGCAGATCGACCGAAGAGCACGTGGTCTTGGCGGCATTTTTGCAGAAGCCATGGGTACGGACGAAAGCTTCGTTCGTCTGCATTTGTATGACAGACATTTGGAGCGAGGAGCTCACTCTGTAGCCCAAGGTCTTGAAGAAGTCATTTCCAAGCATCTATAAATCAATTTTTGTAGTAAATCAACAGCTCTCAGGCTGCATTTCATGCGGTCAGAGGGCTGTTTTTTATTTGTTGATTAATTAATAGCCTCTTACGGGATCTTCTTAACCAGCTTGCCTGCTGGAAATAATGGGTATATTAAATAAAACAGAGGAGGCGAATTTCACTTGAGTTCACAACGTAAGAATCAGGAAAAGAACGAAGATTCAACGATTATCATTGGCGCAGGCCTGGCTGGTTTAAGCTGTGCCTTTGAACTTGTGGACCACGGAAAGCCTGTACTAATCCTAGAAGCAGCCCCATATGTTGGGGGACGCACAGGCAATTGGGAAGAGCGCGGGATGGAAGTGGAATCGGGATTTCATAAATTCATTGGATATTATAAAGAATTGCCAAAATTACTTGAACGGGCAGGCATAGATCTGGATCAGATGCTGGCGTGGGAGACAACCATGCAAGTCCGCCATCCTGACGCAGAAGAGTACGGCGAATTTGGACTGGACATTATCCATGCTCCACTTAAAACATTATCAGGCGTACTAGGCAACAATGATTTTATTACACCTGGCGATAAGGCTTCCCTTGTCCCGTTTCTGGCTGCAGGGTTCAAGGACTGTGTCTCTAGACCTGAGGAACTGGATGAGATATCGCTACTTGATTATGCTAAGCAGCACGGAGTAAATGAGCAGGCTCTGGAGCGCATCGTTGAACCGTTATCTTCCGGCATTTTCTTCATGCCTCTTGAGCAATATTCGGCATACGCCTTCTTCGGCCTCTTTCTTCCGGGCATCCCGCGTATTCATAAAATGCGGATTGGTGCCTTCACCGGGGGCATGACGGATGTGATGTGCGCCCCTCTTGCAGCAGCAATCGAGCAAAAAGGAGGACACATTCGTACCAACGCCCCTGTAACGCGATTGTTAGTCGGAGCGAATGGTTTGGAAGGTGTGGAATTAAAAGATGGAGAACGAATTAAAGCGAATCGTATCGTTGTTGCGGCCAATATTCGTCGTTCCCAGCAATTACTTGAGGAGCATTTCAGTGAGCATGAATGGTTCCAACCTTTCCTGACCCTGGATGCGATGCCGCATGTTACCGTACAATTCGAATCGGCACTTCCTCTTCTACCGGAAGATCGGACAACATTTGGACCGGGTACTGATGTTGGTTCGTTCGGAGAACAATCCCGCACTACGTTTCGTGGACGACCTGGCAGAGCTTCTATCATTATGGTAAACCCGGATGAGCTAATTGATCTCCCAGATGAGGAAGTCTGGCATCGGGCTCGGAGAGGCCTTGCTGCCATCGGACTTCATGAAGGGGTTTCATCCGTAACCGAGTATCGTATTGTCCGAGGGAATGAAAACTTTTATCGAATCGCCCCAGGCAATGAACGCAAGCGTCCCGAACAGGTGACTCCAATCCGTGGACTTTATCTTGCTGGTGATTATACCAAACAGCCCATGTTTACCACGATGGAAGGTGCCGTGTTATCCGGGCAGAAGGCAGCAGCCGGCATTCTTGAGGAAGCGACTGAATAGTCATCTGACCTCGCTAATGCCGGTGTAGCAAAATGGGCAGCCTGCGCCGTCATGACCTGACGAGCAGAGCTGCCCTTTGGTGTACAAAAAATATGAGGTAACATGATTTCTAAGAACGTTGCTTTCTCTTCATGAGACCTGACCGGATTCCATAATAAGCGGCGGCAAACAGAATAAAACCAATTCCATAGAGAAAAATCAACCCGGCATCCCATCGAACGACAGCTCCAAATGTAACTTGGGATTGCAAATTAGCAACAGATGAATAGCTATGTGACATTTCAGGTACGTAAGTCGCTGTCATCCACATTCCTCGAGCTACCTTCCAACCGATTATACCCAAAGTCATGAACAGTGTAACCAGTAATGATTCAACGCACAAACGCCTATTGATCCCCATCATTTGGCCCCCTTATACACGGTGTGTTCATCCATCAGTCTGGAAAAATAAGATCCACTACATCACCTGTCGTTTATGGTAGCTCTCCCCGTGAACTGAATTTAATTTATCAAGATTTGCTCAATTTCCTGTCTTAAGCTGGCTTTGTTATTGTCCACATATTGATACAGAAGATCGAATGCTTCTTCATTATCTTCCTGCATGCTTAAGCTTCCGGCTTGCAATTCTACCCGCTGCAGGACTTCATGAATGTGCGGCCCATGTGTTTTCAGCGATGTGGCTACGTCGTGCTCAGACAGTGCATTCACATTCTGCCTCAGTTGCTCGGAAGTTACGCCACTTCCGGATAACTCGTGCTGGATACTCATGAGGATCTCGGCATCAGCCTCATTCCCGATCCGCTGCATCGCTGTTATGGTTTCCTGCAGAAATCCTCCGCTTGCATTTTCCAAAAATCCGGTCATGCCGTTCATGGACAGCTCGGTATCCAGATCAATAATTAGGATCACGTCACGCAGAACCTGCGGAAGTTCAGGCCCACATTTACGAATGGTTGCAAACTCCGCACGGTATAGATCCATGGCCACACTCCCCACCACTTCTTCCCCAGACATGGCTTCTAGCTGATCCAAAGGCAATAATTGTTGTAATTCTTCCTGTAAGGTATTCATCCATTTCCTCCTATATACACTAGACCCATTTGCGGTCAAAACAACCTCTCAGTCGCTTGAACTTTTATATCATAGCAGAATAACCTATTTTAATTGAATACATTCATCATTTTTCCTGGACAGGCTATCTTCAAATTTACATAGAGCGTCTTGAAGTTAACCTTCATTTGACCTGCGGAAAACGATCCATTGTTATGATCTTCACATCAAGAGTCATGGGAGGGGTAATGATGCGCCTGGCCTTGTTTACTGACACCTACATTCCCGAAACCAATGGTGTTGCCGGTACACTGCACCGCCTGAGTAACCACATGAACCGCAGAGGTATCGAACATCTGCTGTTTACTCCGATGTCTGTCATTGATGGCAGTGACTCCGCTTCGGTACGAGCGGTCGCCAATATCCCCTTTTTTCTGTATCCGGAATGTCGGATCGCCTTACCTAACCGGAACTCCATCCATCAACAGCTGCAAGCCTTTGAGCCAGATCTGCTGCACATCGCCACACCTTTCAATATGGGACTTCTCGGTCTCAAGTATGCACTCAAGCATCGACTGCCGCATGTGGTCTCCTACCATACCCACTTCGATCGCTACCTCGAATATTACCGATTAAAAAGCATGATTCCTCTCTATTGGAAGTACATCAAATGGTTCCATCGATCCGCCGATGCCACCCTGACCCCGTCCGTGGAAACGCTAAACACACTCCAGTCGCAAGGTATTCAGCGTCTTAAGCTCTGGTCACGCGGAATTGACTGCGATCTGTATTCACCAGATAAGCGAAGAGACGCGATTCGTACTCGCTACAATATAACAGCCCCTCTTATTTTACTCTACGTTGGACGAATTGCCCCAGAAAAGGATATCGCTACGCTCACGTCTGCCATGCAGAACCTGCCTGAACACATGCAATCCCGTGTACATTGGCTCATTGTAGGGGACGGACCCCTGCTTCCCAAAATGCGTTCACAATGCCCACCGAATGTGTCCTTTACCGGTTATGTGCATGGCGAAGAGCTTGCTGCTATGTATGCTTCGTCGGATTGGTTTGTGTTTCCTTCCTGCACAGAGACCTTTGGAAATGTGGTGCTGGAGGCCATGGCTTCCGGACTGCCTGTTCTTGCTGCAAATGCTGGAGGTGTGAAGGATTTGGTAGTACATCACCGTAGTGGTGTTTTGTTTGAGCCGGGCAATCCCGAAGCCTTGATTCGTGAGATATGTTTCTGGGGCGATCACTTGGATCAGCTTCAGATGATGGGTCTGGAAGGCAGGAAGCTGGCTCTCCAGCGATCCTGGGAACATATATTTGACGGATTGATCAAGGACTATGAAGAAGCCATTGAAAACCGCAACAGACGCTCGAGGTCTCGAATGATAACTGCCTGAACCGTGTTAGAAAGACACATGCTTGAGTTAAGCTAGGTAATACTACAAAAAAGTGGGGATGCAGCCAACATCCTCACTCTTTCAACTATTCCTCCCTTATAGCAAGGGCAGCAATTCACGCAGATGCGTGATGGAATGCAGAGGACGGGCCGTGATGCTATCCCGCCAAGGCTGGTTGACTTTCATCCAGATGGTGTTCATGCCTACATTGGCAGCTCCCTCAACATCGTTCGTCGGATGATCTCCGATGTAAATGCACTGCTCGGGAGACAGACCGAAATGATCGAGTGCCAGCCGAAATATCTGCGGATCGGGCTTTTTCACCCCTGCTTCTTCCGAAACAATAATCAGGTCAAAATCATCCCGAATTCCAAGCTGATCGATTTTGCCATACTGTATGTCTGTTTTGCCGTTGGTGATTAATCCCGTTTGGTATTTGCTTCGGAGCTGCTGCACCACTTCCCGCGCCTCTTCCATCAGCACCGCGCTTCTTACATACTCCTTGTTATAGAACTCCATAAGCTCTGCATGCGGCGGGTACACGGACCAAGGCAGTTCCTGCAGCAATTCATTGAATAGAAGCGGTTTATCCTTATAACCATCCTGATCAAGTTCAATAATTCGTTGGCTAATATCGTCGGTAGTCTCCAAATGACTGAAGTATGTCTCCAACAGACTTTGAGTAAATCCCTCGAAAGTTCGTGTCCTGTTCAGAATGGTATTATCCAAGTCAAAAATAATGGCTTTAAACTTCTCCATTTTACTTATGCCCCCTTAACTTTATCTTAAATTACGTGGATCTGTTCCTCGTTAGGAGTCTTTCTCCAGAAATTGCTCCAGCTTCTGATTTATTCGGGCTTGCTCCTGCATTATTTTTTTGGTTTTCACTTCGATGCTAAGTAATGTGACTGTCATCATCAAGATACACACCAAAAGAATCAATTCTTCGATCACCCTCACCTCTTTATCTACCATTTTATATTAAAATCCATATTAAGGATATATTTTACATTAAATCCTTCTTGCTCATAACAACTTAAATTTCTTCAATGCATGGGTGACCCCGTCCTCACTCGCTTTTAGAGTAACGTAATCTGCGCTTTGTTTAAGACGTTCTCCCCCGTTTCCCATTGCGATCCCGAGGCTTACAAACTCTAGCAGATCAATATCATTCTCCCCATCACCGAAGGCCATGGCTTCCTCTCTGGTCAGATGGAGATAGTCAAGGACTCTTGCTGCAGCTGCAGATTTGGATACTTCGTTTTTTTCCAGCACATTGGACACATACGGATGAAATCTCACAAAGCGCAATGAAGAAAATCTGGCTTGAAATTTCTCTGCCTCTGTCTCATCCGCATATAAACAAATGCAAACCACTTCCTGCTCCAAAGAATCCATTTTCTGCGGAGAATGCGTTACGCCAAGTGTTTCCTGCAAGGCACCTAAGACACGAACATCCGTGGCACGTACACCATTCATCGCAAACGACTCTGTAAAATAGGACATGCAGTGATTGTTCAGCTCGGCAAATTCACTTAATTCCCGGACCGTCTGTCCAGAGAGCACGGACTTATGTATAATCTCTTCCCCGATTTTAATCAATGCCCCGTTGGCTGAAATAATGGTATCGATCCCCAAATCAATGAATTCCTCACACAAACTGTAGGGCCTGCCTGTGACAAGTACCACCCGTATGCCTTTATGTATCAATTCGCGAATGGAATCCGCCGTAGCTGATGATAAACTACGGTCCGTTTCGCTCAACAATGTACCGTCTACATCGAAAAATACTATTCGAATCAAACGTTCTTCCCCCTCTTCTGCGTAATTTGAATTGAATACACTGAGGAAGACAAACCTCAGCAGAAAGGACCCTCACATTTTAAATGTCCCACTTCGTAAAAGAGATGACCCCTGTGAGTCCAGGTAGTCATCTCTTGTGCGCTTCTAATTTGCTGCAAAATCCTTCACATTGCATAACCACACCATATGGTCCGTTCCCTCGCCCCAGTAATTGCGTGCCACGGTGTAGGGTTCTCCAAACTTTCGCTTCCACTTCTTCTGCGCGGTCCGGTAGCCGCTATCAAGGCAAAATTGCTTAACCCCTCGCTTCTGCAGCTCAGTTGCGAGCGCCTCAATGAGCATCGAACCTATTCCCTGCCCTTGAACTTCCGGCAGTATGTATAAGCTACCCAATTCTCCGATATGATTCAGTCGATTCCCACTGAGAATTCGGATCTCCTCACCGCAGGGTGCATATGAAATCGTTCCAACTACGTTATTTCCGCGTTTAGCCAGCAGAAAAAAAGAACCGATATCAGTAGACTCTCTAGAATTGTCCGGATGTAATGTTGATTGAAGCAGGGACTTTTTGTGTTCAATTTCATCTTTAATATCATCTTGAAGCGATCCCAGTCCCTCTTGAGTAAACGCCTGCGTGATGGAACGTTCAAACACCAGGTAGGCACCATCCACATCTGTTGAATTTAAGGGTTGAATAATAATCGGTTGTTCCATATATAACGGTCTCTCCATTCATGATGTCTGATTAATCGGTATGCTTCTCAATTAATGCTCTTAGTTGATTTGAATCCTCTAGCGATATGCTATATCCCGTGGTGGTGTCTATCCCGTCTACCAACAGGGCCTTCATTTTAGGATCAGTTCCTATAGAAAAATCATATTTGGTCACGGATTGATCCGTATTCGTTACACTCATTTTGTATCGTGCTAGGTAATTAAGATTTCCTGGTAAAAGTTCCGCGTTTCCTATCGCATTCATGATCACCCGAACTTCGGTTGGCTCATTGAACTGAATATCTTGGCAGGGTTCAAATGTGTAATCAGGGTTACACGTTAAAGTGATGAGCGAGGGAAGATTTTCATCTGCACCAGAAGTATCGGTATGTGTACAACTCGCAAGGAAAACAGCGAACAAACATAAGAAGATTGCTCCTTTTTTCATTAGATACTCCCCCTCTCTAGCTCCCCATGTTCACATTCAGATGCTGCAACTCAGGGTCCCAAGATTGGAATAACAAGATCAACCGCTGCACCGTATCGGTCACAAACGCCTGTACCAAGTCATCAGTCAAGTATGTTGGCACGATTCTGGGCTCATTGGCCGGCTCGTTAAAAAATGAAATTGTACGATCCCTCCAGCGCAGAATCTCTTCTGCGGTTAAACGACCCTCGACATCATAACTCTGCGTGCTCTTGAGCATATGCCACACGTCCCCACTCCAACTGGCATAATGGTAGAGGTTAAAATCAATCTGATCCGTCTCCTTGTAGTACAAACGGCCAAGTTCATCCTTGGTTCGCTTCACATCGTTGGTTTCATCTGTGCTGGTGACTCGTTCCACGAATTCAGGATACACACTCCGGAACCAGTAATAATCCGTCATGACATGCATGAAATAACCGCGTATAAACCACTTCCAGCCCTCATCTGAACGTTGTTGAATATAGACGGAGTATAGCTCTTGTAAACGTGCGATATATTTCTCATCACCCTTAGGGTTGAAGTGAGTGTATTCCTTGTCCTCCCTTGTTGTACCTTCACGCATATGAATGGAATCCGGTGCAATATTCCCAAGATAGAACGAACCTCTTTCAACACGTTCTGGATTAGCATCAGCAAATAGCACAGCAACATGTAAGTGAACCATCGGCAGTGGCATGGAATATTCTCCTTTACACAAGAGTCTGCTGCTCATAGAACCGATAAGAAACATTACTTAACAGCATTTAGCCGAGGAAAAGCAAATTCATCCCTGAACTCGTTCTAACAGAATTGTATTAAACAACTGTTCCAAATCTGTATGAAGAGCCGGCTGTTCACGAACCAACAGACTGATGTACTCCGATCCGCACTCATAGAAAACCAGACGATTATAAGGGGCTGCGTCCCCCCAATGATTCAATTCCAGCCCGAATTTTTCTCGTATCCGATTCTCAATATATCGCGCATAGCCTTCGTTCCACTCCAGCCAGTTCCAGTACTCCCCTTGTTCCTCTGTTAAAGAGCTGAATAACGCCTTTCTTGCTGATTGTACCTGGACTACATCCCCGCTCTTTAAGGCAATCAACAGTGAATTGATCCGCTGGACCGCATTCTCATCCTCATAAGGGAATTCGTAATCCAACTCCCATGTCACACGTTTAATTTTCTCCATCCTATGTTTAATTGGAAGACGATTTCCGATCTCCTCATATTTCTCATGGACATAACAATGAACATACTCGTGAAACAGAAACACTTTCTGCTCAAAATTTTGGAAGGCTGAGTCTGTCACAATTGCACACATTCGTTCGTCCATATGGTGTACTGGCATGGCTGCCAGACACTCGTCAGGGATATTAAGATCATCCGGAACCGTTTTCACCCATTCATATTGCCCTTTCTCTGCCGAGTAATCATACATATATAATAGGGCTTCAAATGCGACAACCACAGGATAATGCTCTGCAAATAAAGGATGTATGCTGACCAAATCTTTTTGAAGCTCGTTCAAGTCGTTAATTTGACCTAAAAAAGTATCCACCATGTCATTTGCCCTCTCTTTACTTAATTGATGTGTTAATCATACTAAACCAGTAGAAATAAAACACTGAGAGAAAAATGATAATCTTGTGGTTGATTGATTCATGAGAGACTCAGAAGCGTTCCCCACGTTTTTCACTTAGATAGATATCCAGTGCTTGGATTCCACGTTGAGCAAGTTTTATAAACAGGATTAGAGCGTATACGCCCAACCCGTATAACACCAAGTTAAATATAATTGCAAAGGATGACACTATTGAAAACAATACTTTTCCCTCCTAATCAACCTGATCAAAGCAGAAATGTCTAAGCTACAGGCATTATATTTTTTAGTTATCATTCCTATTCTAGCATATTTTTCCTTAAATTACTTTCAAGAGGATTAATATGTAACACTAGTCCAGTTTATTTTTCAAAGTCTCGATACTCTTAACATTTAGGGACTTAAATATCGTCTCCTATACTCAGCTTCGTCGTACTCTTTATAGTTACATGCCATAGAGCCTGAGAAAACACGAAAAAACCCTTGAGTATTCCTCAAGGGTTTCTTAAATTCAGCAGACACCGTCGTTAGTGGAGTTTACTCTCAGCTAAACTAACCATCGTCCATTTTGATAATTTTGAAGTTACACGCCGGATGAATGATCCTCCAACACGGAGATAAACAATGAGCCATGAAGGGCTCGAACCTTCGACACCCTGATTAAAAGTCAGGTGCTCTACCAACTGAGCTAATGGCTCATAATAAAATGGCAGGGGCAGCAGGAATTGAACCCACACCAACGGTTTTGGAGACCGTTGTTCTACCTTTAAACTATGCCCCTAAAATGGTGGAGGCTGAGGGGCTCGAACCCCCGACCCTCTGCTTGTAAGGCAGATGCTCTCCCAGCTGAGCTAAGCCTCCATATATGACCCGTAGGGGATTCCAACCCCTGTTACCTCCGTGAAAGGGAGGTGTCTTAACCCCTTGACCAACGGGCCTTAATAGCTCTCAACAAACAAGAAGCTGTAAATCTACTAAACTGAGCTTATGACTCATACGAGCCAAAAAAAATACCCCAGTGGGGTCTCGCTTGGCAGCGTCCTACTCTCCCAGGACCCTTCGGTCCAAGTACCATCGGCGCTAGAGGGCTTAACGGTCGTGTTCGGGATGGGTACGTGTGGAACCCCTCCGCCATCGCCACCAAACGAGCATTTGTGTAACAAATGCATTCGCGTTCCATTCGGTCCTACACATCGGTGTGGATGAATGGTTCAGCGTCTGTGGAACTGAAAATCATACACACATTGGAGTGTTGTACCGATTTTCATTTCAGAGATCATTCTCTGAAAACTAGATCCGAAACGAAACTTGCGACTAAAACCTGCTATTTGGATAAGCCCTCGACCGATTAGTACTGGTCAGCTCCATGCATTACTGCACTTCCACCCCCAGCCTATCTACCT